>JAMDCE010000569.1 GCA_023489135.1 Chloroflexota bacterium | reverse complement strand
GAGAGGCACGGGGAGCACGCAACGCAGCTTCTTCGTTCCATCGCGCATCTCCTCCTCCACCAGCTCACCGAGGGCCGAGCGAAGGTTGCGGCCCGAAGCCTGGAGCAGGTTGATGAGGATGGAGAGGACCTTATCCAGTTGCTCCTCGATAGCCTCCTCCCGACCGCGCTGGCTCATCGTCACGTAGCCGATGGGAACCACGAGGGAGGCCAGCCCGATCTCCACCGCCAGGATGTCCCCGCCCAGGAGCAGGCGAACCAGGATGAAGATGGCGATCACGTTGCCAACGCACACCGCCACGTATTCTCCGGTAGCCACGTCGTGGAATCCTCCCGCGTCCAGCCAGCAGCGCATCCGCTTGAAAATGCCGTCGTCGGATGGGAACTGCAGCGCCAGGACCCGGTCGGCTTGCCGAAGATTGGTGCGCAGCTCGGCCGGCCCCGGAATGGGAATGCGTCGCGAGCCGTAGAAGGCGAACAGCACCCCTACGCCCACGAGACAGGCCAGGATCAAGGCTGCTAGACTGATCACTTTACTTTCCCTCTCCCCCTAGAATCGAAAACAAAAGGGCAGCCTCGCCGCAGGTGCTCCGCTTTCACAGCGGAGGGCTTGCGGTGGCTGCCCCGCTCCTCCGTTACTCGGTCCGCTTTGCGGACTCCGTGTACACGGAAGTGTACAACGGAGAGCCCGATCCCATCTGTCATTGTCTGAGGATCGGACGAAACCATTCCCCGAAGGGAAGGTTTCTCCCGCGAAGTGGGATTCCGACACTTTTTCAGGTGTGGAGTGTCGGAAGGAGCCCGCACCAGGGCCGGTAGCTCCTGCCTCAATGGCCAGCACGTCTCAAAGTCGAAGACTCTTCGATCTGTGATCAGTGTTGCCGTTGCTCGTGGCAGGAGGGCCGTACCCTCGTTGGCTTCGTGCGCCCGGCCTACGCCCGGGAGCTATTCCCTTTCGGTCAAGATATAGCTCTGTCTGACCTCCCCGGTCTTCCTATCTACAAACAGGGTTATGATTAGCCCACGGTGGGTCTGGATCGCTTCCTGGTGGCCTCGCACCAGGCTCACCACGGTTCGCGCCAGGCGCCGCTCCAGGTTGTGCCTACTTACGCCAGCTACACCAGTTGTGCTCGCCGACTGTCCGCTTGCCATTCTAATCCCTTACCAGCCTGGGCACCTCGACGCCGTAGCGTCGGCATCGCTCCACGAGCCGGGGCGAGAGTTCTCCCCCCTGGCACCTGAGGCGCTCGCCGTCGAAAAGAAAGAGCTCTCCCGTCTGAATCTGCCCCGTCGACCAGTCGATATTGGTGACCACGTGGACCTCCGTCACTCGGCGGCTCATGCGGCTGCGGCTGTTGCCCAGCCCTTCCCTCCATCCCTCAGTCATGGAGGGAAGAGCCAATGTTTCCAGGACCTCTCGTTGAAAGACCACCAGGTCGATGGCGCTGTAGATCTTGTAGTAGAGCATGCGCTCCGGCATGTCGTGGCGCATTCCCATGTACATCAAAGACAGCAGCCGCACGAAGACATCGCGAGCGTCGTTGGCGTGCAGAGTGGTCAGACTTCCCTCGTGGCCCGTGCCCATAGCCTCCATCATCTCCAACGCCGCGCCATCCCTGACCTCGCTGACCACGATGCGATCAGGCCGGGCGCGCATAGCGTTGACGATGAGATCGCCTACCGTCACCGTCCGCCCCCCCTCGGCGGAAGCGCGCCGAGTCTCCCACACCACGTGATTGGGATTGGTATGCGGCAGCTCGCTCGGAGCTTCGATAAAGACGATGCGCTCTTTGGCCGGTATCCGCTCCGTCAGGGCGCACATCGTGGTCGTCTTGCCCGAGGAGGTGCCGCCGGCGATGACGACGTTGGCTCGCGCCTGCAGCATAGCCAGTAGAAACTCCGCGGCCTGCGGCGATAACGTGCCCCTGTCCACCAGGTTTTCCAGCGCCAGGGGCTGCTCGGGAAAGACGCGCAGGGTAACCCCATAGCCGTAAAGGTTGATGCTCTTGTCGACGATGTTGATGCGCATCCGCGAGCCCGAGAGCCGCGCGTCCACGAGGGGGTTGAGCGGGCCGATGCTCTCGCCGCTCTCCCGCAGGAGAAGCTCGACCGTTCGGGCCAGCTGCTCCTCGGTAAGTGGCGGAATGGAAAGCCGCTCGTCGCCCTGATATACCCAGGCCGACCGTGTCCCGTTGACCATGATCTCGGTGGTTCCGGGCATTCGCCGGTATTCGTCGATGACCCCTAGCCCAAGAACGGCCTGAAGAACGCTGCTCAGCACCGCTTCTACATCCAGGGGTTGATTACGTAGCTGCCGCTGCAGCCTCTCGTTCTCGACCAGTTCCCTGGCGACGACCTCGGCGGAGACGCCGTTCCTGCCGCTCGTGCTCGCCTCCACGAATCGGCGGCGCACCTCCTCGGCCAGGCGTTCCACCAGCTCGGCGTTGGCCGCCTCGGCCACCAGCGGACGTTCGAAGCTGTCACGGACGCCCCGCCGCAGGGCAAAGCCTCTCTGGATCGGGTCTCGCTCCTCCATCAACCCCTCCTGAATAAGGCGAATCGCTTCGACTGGGGCACGAAGACCTCGGGCAGAGGACCCAGCTTGCGCACCATTTCGGCCATAGCCACCGTGAACGGCGTGCCGCGCTCGGAAAGGACCGCCGGCCTTCGCTCCACGCGCGAGGCCTCTACCTCCGAAGTGGCCAGCGGAATCTCGCCGAGCTGCGGCAGGTTGCCCAGAAGCTCGCGAATCTGACCCACCGTCAGGCCCACCCCCGCCTCCAGTTTGTTGGCGACGAAGCGGACCTTCTTCTCTCCCTGAGCCACCTTCTCCAGGTCGGCAAGCGACTCCGCCACCATCTCCACGGTCTGCGGGCTGGGCGTGGTAACCACCACGATCAAGTCGGCCTTTCGCAACGCCGCCGCGTGAGATGGCAGGTTGAGGTCCTGGCCGATGTCCACGATCACGAAGGTGTACATCCGGGCCAAAGCGTCGAGGATGCGCCCGAAAAGCTCCGGCCTTCCCAGATGGTCGTCGATCCATTGCTCGTCCACGGGCGGGGCAAAGAGAAGATTCAGCTCACCTTCGTGGCTGCTGTGGCGCCGGTAGATCAATAGATTCTGGCGAATGAGCTCGGTGAGAGCCGGGTCGCCCGTGTCCACCGAGGCGTTGACGCAAAGTCGAAACAGGTTCTTCACCCGGTCCTGCTGCGTGAAAGGGAAGAGACGGAACTGGATGGAGCCCGTGGCACAGAAGTCCACCAGCACGCTGGGATGGTGTCCGATGAGCGCCAGGGTAGCCGCGGTCTCGCGGGCCATCGTGGATTTGCCCACGCCTCCGGCCCGGCTGTAGAACACGATGATCCGATCGCGAATGATCTGCAGCCGGTCACGCACCTCACGTACCACCAGATTCCCCGCCGGGTGGCGCAGTTGTTCGGCCTTGATCCGAGCCATCTGTATCTTCAGGATGAACTGGTCGTCGTCGAAGGGCGGTGTCTGGACGTCCACGAAGCCCATGTCTCGCAAGCCAGACGCTGCCCCGGTTCCTCTTGTGCTGAGGGCAACGCAGGTGGCTCCGCGGGCGACGAGCACGGTCTCTACCGTACGTCGCGAAAGCCCTGGCAGGTCGGCGTCGACGAGCACCACGTCCGGTCGCTCTCGCTTGAGGGCATCCATCAGCAGCGGCAAGCGGGTGTACCAGCCCACCAGAATGATGTGGTACTGGGAATTGGCCCGCAGGTGCTCGTAGATGGCGTCGTGCCACTCGGCGCTTCCCGTCGCCAGCGCCACGCGAATCTGCTCGATTGTCTGAGCCTCTTCTTCAGCCAAAGCCTTCCTCCTCGTATTCCTGGGACTGGCCCTCCTATTGGAAGGACTGGCCCAAATTGCTACCCTTGATCTGGATGATCGGCAACCAGCGCGTTCGCCCCGATTCGAGGGTCACCTCTTTGACCTCGGACCATAGCAGGGCGTCTGGATCGGAGATCTTCACCTGGCCGACCACCCGCCATCGCTGGACAGGAGCCCCGGTCACAGGGTCGACATCCCAGTACGGCTCGCGCACGTCCTCCATATGCCAGCGGTCGGTCTCCCAGAGCTGATGCTCGTAAAGAACCCGCCAGCGGCGCGTAGCCTGGACGCGGTAGGCATCTAGCTCATTGCCGACTTCAACCCGGCACTCGCTCGGGCAGCCCTGCCCGTGCGAGCTCCATGCGTATGTGCGGCTAGGCTGGTAGTTGTATTCCTCCAGGCCAGAGCCATCTCCGAAATCCCAGCGGGTGGGCAGCTCCTCGATGGCGATGACGTTCTCCCCTTGCGCCGGATCGGGCTGTCCTCCAGTGATCTGGAAGTAGGTTTCCAGGCGCACCACGCTGCGTGGTGGCGATATCCGGAGGTCGCTGGACGGTGCCGGCGGAGCATAGCCTTTCCAGTAGGTGGGCCTCGGCGTCTGAGGAGGCGGGCCTGCCGGTGGCGGCGGCGCGGGAGCGGGCTCGATCGGGGTACAGGGGTGATCGGCGGCGAAAACCCAGAACTCGTTGGCCAAGACCCATCCACCACCCTGCACCTGCCAGTACTTGTTCCAGTACCAGGTTCCCGCCGCCAGATTCTCGTCCCCCGGGCAGGCGAAGCGCCTCCATTGCGGGGCCGTGCCGGCGTTGCGCCAGTCCGGGCCCGGCTCTGCGGCCACTGGCCCTGCCCCAGGGACGATATCCCCCATATCAGTCGCGGTGCTGGTTGTCACGCCATCGCGGAAGACGGCGTAAATGCCGTCGCCCGTGTAAACGTTATCCACCACCACGGACGTGACGTAGTGATAGCCAGGGTCGAGGGGAGGCCAATCGGTCGTATCGGCGCTTGTGGACAGCGTTGCTGTCACTAGAAGGGCCACGGCAAGTAGGATCGCTTCCAGGTATCGCCCAAACGCCCTCATTGGCTGCTCCTCTCGCTTAGTTTCGCCAAAGTTGTCAGGTTCTGTGCGCCATCGACGAGATTCGACGATTGGTGTCCTTCCGTTCGGAGAGTCTGCTCTGCCGACAGGGACAGGTTTGCCATCACTATGATAGTGAGGACAATCAGCGGCAATAGGATCGGTAACGCCAGGCTCAGCAATCCAGGAGTTGGCATGTTAGCCTGCGCCGATTCAGTTCCACCGTGTGGTTGTGCACGCCCAATACTCTTGCTATGGCCCTTCAACTTGCCGCTACGGTTTGGGCTTCTCATTGCCTGTCTTCTCCGTCCCTGCAGGATTGCTCGGCTTGGACGTGCCTTTCACGGGCGCTTCCTCTCGTCCGTACAGGTCGCGCAGGTCGATGGTGCCGCTGACGGGCTTGCCGAAGAGGTTGCGGAACACCCCCACGTCCACGGTAAGTTCCCCGTTGGGCGCCAGCACCTCATCTACTCTTGAGGGTGCCACGACCAGTTCGCCGACCTTGGTGGCGTAAGCCAGAACAGCGGCCGCCAGCTTCGGCACCTCGATGGCCATCTGTTTGCCGTCGTAATAGAAGACCTTCTGGTGCTGCAGGTACAGCGTGGCCTTCTCGCGAGCCCCTTTCCCCGTCTCCCGCACCGTGGGGTCCTCCCACACGAGGTAAACGTCGACATATTCGCCTGGAACGATGCTTCCTCCCATCGCCACCCGTTCGCTCGGAGCGGACAATGGGAAGAGCACGTTGCGCGGGTCCGCGATGGCCGCCGTCACCCCGGGTCCATTCGAGCCACTGCCGGTGGGCGGCTGAAGGTAGGGTCGGGTGATCGGGTAGCCGGCCGGAATGAATGCCCTGGTGACCATGCCCACGATTTCTACCTGCTGGTTGGCCTCGACCATCCCTGGCAGCTTTGCCCCAACAGGGACGGAGATCACCCTAAGCCTTTCGTTTGTCAGGACCGTGTTCTCGCCAAGGTCCTTGGCGGCTGCCACGACCTGTACGGTTTGCGTCGCGCTCTGAACCGTGAAGTACGCCGCGGCCATGGCGATGGCGAGGACAATGTAGGCCCGGAATCGCAGGAATTGCTTCAGCATCATCCCACCCAGAATTCGTTTTGTTCGGCCAGGCGCTCGCTCTCGAACCCTGTGGCACTCCTCCGGGGAGGCCATCTTCTTAGCTAGCGCTCGGGCCAATGGCACCTGGCCGACACTGTAAGCATACACCCGGAGTAAGGAAGATCAACTCCCTGGGCACAACTTGTGCCCAGTGGCCTGATATGGCAGGGATTCCGCCAGCTCCGCAATATCCACTCCATCGGCTGACAGATTAGATACATTGGATTCCCCTGGTTTCACTTGCCTTGTAGCCCGAGCGCCTTACACGGGTATGACAATGGTGCTTGCGCTACAGGCTGAAATCCCTAATAGGGGTTTTGCCCACCCAACCGGGAGGGCACACGTGTCGGACGTTGCTGATTTGGTAGCACAAAACCGTGGTGGGGTAAGTCGAATGAATGTCGTACGTGAACCAGGTATCCGCGCCGCCCGAGCACAATCATAGCCCCAAGAGAGATCGCTATCGTCTCTACCAGGCCGACCCGTCGCGCTAGACTTGGTTCTTGCTGTCTTCCAGTCATTCTCTACATTCAACAGTCTCGATCAGTTGCTCACTCTTATGTAGTCACGATGCAGTGTTTCTGATGACAGTACGAAGGAAGGAAGACTAGGCTATTAGACCGATCTGCCTCATGAATGTCATCAGGTCGTAGAAGAGGTACTCCTCGACGATCTGTCCCTTGTCCCAATGGGCTACGGTGCAGAAATCGACATCGAACGACTTCCCTGTGGGTGGAATTACTTTGCCATCAGGCCCTCTCATCGATCCCTTCATACTGCCCGTGAAATGCGCGATCGAACAGGTCCAGTCACCGGAGGCGAACAAGACCTTATAGGGCCTGTTGCTCAGATGCTGGTCGGGAAAGGTCCTGAAGAATTCGATCGCCTCGGCTCGATGATTGTCCATCCCTCGTGTCGGCGGCTTTCCCGGCCAGTAGACCACGACATCTGGCTTATGGAACTGGGCGATTCTATCCGGGTCCTTTGCGTTCCAGGCGTCGTCCAGCTCCTGCATGCGTTTCTTGTTCTCATCTTCTAAGCTCATGGTTCCCTCAGTGTTGCCGCATATTGGAAAAGTAAGGCAAAGCCCTTGCAGAAGGCTCAATGATGATCCTCCGCAAAGCTTGTGCCGTCAAATCCCTGGCTACGACTGACATTGTGAGAAAAAGGGCTGCATCCTAAGGTCCCCCCGAAGTATTAACCAATCTGACACGATAATATTGGCATTGATTTTGCTGACGAAGGAGAAGTTCCAGAGAGGGATTATGGAGTAGATTGATGTCAATCAGTGGTATCTGAGATCCGTGCATAACTGTAGCCGACCGATCAAGGGCATCTCGGCCCCGCGTAATTCAAGGCTGTTTTTGGCCCGAGTCGACGTTATGGCAACGCCACAGGACGCTCGTTATACCAAGTTATCGGCCGAGTCCTGTGCGTAAATCAATATGGTTGCTGCCAATCGCTACTACGGAAGCCCGGAGTTATGCACGGATCTCAGGTGGTATCCATCGGAGCACCAACAACCCTCATTTTGCACAGATTGTGATTCGCCGCGACGACGAGATCTACTCGGCTGACGGTGGCTGGTTTCACGCTCGCTGGCACTTCAGTTTTGACCAGTACTACGATCCGTCTAACATGGGTATCGGCACTTTGCGCGTGTTCAATCATGATACGCTCGCGCCTGGTGCCCTTTGGCCGATGCATCCCCACCGTGACGTGGAAGGTATCACCTACGTCGTGGCGGGGACGTTCGAGCACGCCGATGGCCTGGGGAACGATGGAGTCCTCTACCCGGGCGGTGCGCAACGGATGACCCTTGGTTCAGGGTCTGAACACTCAGAGAGGAATCATTCAAAGACCGAGCCGATGCAATTCATCCAGATGTGGATCATGCCTGATCGGCGTGGTTTGACGCCATCGGTCGAGCATCACCAGTTCACCTTGGACGACCGGCGAAACCGGTTGCTCCAGATTGTCCGACCGGAGAATTCGCAAGGAGTGGGGATAATCGTGCACCAGAATGCCAGCGTGTATGTCTCCCACTTGGATCAAGGGATGACCATCGAGCACATCTTCGGCAATGGCCGCAGGGGCTATCTCTACCTTATCGAAGGGAACATCGAGCTTAACGGCGAGCGTGTGGCCAAGGGCGGTGCCGCCAAGGTTCTTGGCCATGGTCTGACCCGTCTTCACGCCCAGGTTGCCAGCGAGCTGATTCTCGTCGATACTGTGCTGTAGCAACGTTCAACCTATCGGCATATCTGCCATCGACAACAATGGCCACCAGAGCATCCGTTCCTAGCGTGCGGCAGCTGTCATCACAAAGTGTTTGCACCGCGACTTTACGGATATTATCGATCACTATCGGTGACGAAGAAGAGGAGGGAAACATGAGCCAGGACGTTTTCCGCATTCTGGGTTTTGCGGGGAGCTTGCGACGCTATTCGTATAATCGTGGCCTCATTCGGGCGGCTAAAGAGGTTGCACCTCAAAGGGTGGAAATCGAGGTATTCGACCTGATCCGAATCCCGCTCTACAATAGCGATGTCGAGGCCCAGGGGACCCCGAGCCAGTCAGCGAGTTCAAAGAACGCATACGAGCTGCCGATGCGGTGTTGATCGCCACGCCCGAATACAACTACTCTATCCCTGGCGTGCTTAAGAACACGATTGACTGGGCTTCCCGTGCGCCGACAGAGAGCGTGCTCTTCCATAAACCGATAGCTATGATGGGCGCCTCGCCGGGAAGATTCGGGACCGTCCGCGCTCAGTTGGCCCTTCGCCAGGTCTTCGTCTTCACCGAGTCTTTTGCGATGCTTAAGCCAGAACTGATGGTTTCCGGCGCCGCTAACCTGTTCGACTCCGAGGGAAATCTTCAGGATGAGCAGACACGAAATCGGATTCGCAGCTTGATCGAGGCTCTGGTGAATTGGGCACATCGCGTCGGGACAGGATAGGTCAACTCTACGATCGCTACTCGTCAAGTTAGAGTCGCCACCCGTTCATCATCCAGGTCTCCTCGACGGCGCTTTGCGCTTTCCCGGGCGGCACGTTCGTTGACCTTAGCGACGACGCCTCGGCCTCCGTCATGTCATTAGCCCTTGCCACGCTCAGCCTTCAACCTTACGATGTCGACGTGTTCGAGCACGACTCCCTCGAACTCCTTCTTGATGACCGGCGGCAGCTTCTCCACGTGATACTGGAGCCGGGGGTCGTAGATGGTGGCAAGCCAGAAGAGCTCGTGAAAAGCGACGTCTATCAGTCTCGCAGCGATGGTGTTCACCTTCTTGCCTTCCTCAGGCTGGCCCAGGAGCGCCAGAAGTTCCAGGAAAGACCAGACCAGCCGCTGATACCAGGCTGACTCGCTAATCGCCTCCCTTGTTTGCCCCAAGTAGCCCGGCAGATGCTCCGGCAAAACTCCCTGGTACATGTACAGCAGCCTTATCACCCCGACCTCAAGTCGGGAGTACTCTCGTCCCTGTAGAATCGCACGGAGTCTTTCTGTTGCACCTGCATCGTGACCTCGACCCGGCAGGTCGGATATCCATCGCTCTAGCGCTTCTCCGCCCGGCGCCCCCAGGCGGCCTTCACTTACCGCCCACGCCTCCAGCAGGTCCCCGGCTCGCAGCAGGTCCACATCTGCTTGCTTGCGAAGGCCCTCGATCAGCCCAACCAGGCTCAGTGTTTCCAGGCACGTTTCCAGGTCGACGGCGACATTCGCGCCGGGTCGGGCTGAGACAAGGGAATTGCTTCCTGTCGCCGAACCTGCCTTGCAAGGGCAGCGGCCCTGGGCCTCGGCTGGAGCTTCATCGCGACTTGATAAGTCCAAAGTTCCCTGAACCGCGGCTTCAGAAGAGGGATGCGAGGCGGCGACGACTCGGGCCACCAGGGTAGCGAGTTTCGAGTCCTTGTCAGACTGCCTTCTGTTCACGACTTGCCGCACCTGATCGCGCCCCAGGTGCAAATCGCCGATGGTATCGATCAGCTCCAGTTGATCCTCCGGCGTCGACAGGCGCGCCACCTGGTCCAGATAGTCTGAGGCAAGATGGCGCTCTTTGGCGACGGCCGCTACTCCAGGATCGAGCTCGGCGATGCGCAGAAGCCGGTAGGCGTGCCGTTTGCCGAGATGTTTCTCACCCGATCCTTTGCCGCAAAGCATTCCGACGATCTCGTCCACTTTTATGGGGTGCCCCATCTTTCCCTCCAGCAGGGCTTTTATCCGTCCCAGCTCACGGGCCGTATCAATGGCCGAGGGGTCGCGCCTGGCGCTGTTCTCCGTCAATGCCAGGAGGGCCTGGTGAATCTCGGCCAGATGCCGGAAGATACGACAAGGGACTATGTACTGGCCAGTTTGAGCTGTCACTGTGGCGTCGAGAGAGGGATCGCATCGCTCGCGGGCGATCTTCTTGGCCGCCTCGTAGCGTCGTCGCCCGGCGAAGATGACGTAGCGGTTCTCCCTGGTAGGATGAGGCTCCACCCACAGTGGACTCAACACTCCGAACTGGCGGATAGAGCCCTCGAGCTCCTCCATTCCTCTGAACTGAGTGCGGTAGCCAGCGCCGGGCTCCAGGTTGCCCAGAGGGATCCACACAACCTCGGGCATAGCGTAAGTGCCGTCAGGGTTAGGGAGCAAAGTATCGTCCATAAGCTTCTCCTTGCGCTGCATCGTAGTCAGTAACGCAACTGCTTTGAAACCAGAGTATGTGTTCAGAACAGATGATTCAAGGGGTTGGGCACACGTTGGTTTCGGGGGCCTTCGTTGAACTGGACCGTCTCATCCCTGGGTCTCAGCACACCTCATCGAAACGCCGTCCTTCGCGGCCGGTCCCGCGCGAAGCCGCGAAGGACGGCTGTGACTGTCAGACGTCAGGTCAACCAACGTAACCTCGCGGTGAGAGATGCTTTCCGCGCCAAAATCGTTGGTTGTCAGATGCCGATGCCCTTTGGGCATATCGCAGGGGGTGAGTTTATCTGCGATGGCTAACACGCGTAAACTGCGTTGTAGTCGTGTTGGCGGCCAACTTGGCCAAGCTTCGTCGCGTCAGTACCAGGAGGACAGGAGGCAGAAGGGGAAAGCTACTTGCTGGTGTATGCAGAGATCGATGACAAAGAGACTGACTGCAACGATTTGGACCTGAATGGCGGTGGAATGAACAAAGGGATGGCTAATTACGAATGTGTGGAGCAGCTTTTGGATAGGTGACGGGACAAGAGGAAAACACTCGATTCGGGGTTCAAATAATAGGATAGTAGGTAAGATAGTACCCCCTTGCCACGCAAGATTTTTGGCCGCCTTGCTCGTTTTCGACCCGATTTTCTGCCAAATTCGAGTTTTCGCCACAACGAGTTTTGTGATCTTCTTGCGCTCATATCTTGCCGAAAAATAGCACGAAAACCGCGTTTTCCCCTTGCCTGTCGCGCCTTATTGGTCGCAACCTGACACCAGGCGCAAGGCATCTTCCGGATCTCAACCGGCGGACTTTCGTCGGGCGCCAGGCTCGACATGTCTATATCGGGCGCCAATACTCAGGCGAGCATTGTCCGATAAACATCGCTCAGGATGGCGCACTTGTGACGGGACAGGCGCGGAAAGTCCGCGACATTCAGGTCGGTTGCGGCGAAGCAGCCCTTCAGCGCAGGGGACCGCAATGCCGTGACCATCACGCCCACGTGCCATCGAACTGGCACGGTGAGTGGAGCCGGCAACATAGGGGCTCCTCGTCAGTTTGCGCCCGAAGACCTGGCGGCCCGCGTTCGCCGCATTCTCTGAAGAAGGCGTGTGCCCAACCCATTGACGTCCCTTAGTGCGACAGCTAAACTGGTCGCAGTAAAGAGATTTGCGGAATGTGAGCCGCAGCGTGGGGCGATGTCCATCCCGTCTCGCGTGGAGCCAGGGACGTGGCCTGAGACAAGGTCTTCTCCTGTGTTCCGAGCAGCAGTCGAAGCCTGGGTGTTGAAACAGGTCCCATCCAAGCAGAGATGAAGCTGCAATCAATGGCGAAGAATTGGTCTGAAGGAGAGGCGACAAGGATTCTGCCGCCTCCACGAACATCGACCGATTCGCCAGAACACGGGGACATTAAGGAAGACGCCCAATTGAGGAGTTTGGCGTCGAGAGTGGTTCTTTTGTCCCCAAAGGTGTCCCTCGGTGGGTCTGTGAAATCTACTGCGCCGTCGTTTGGCGAGAAAGGAGGTTGTGTCAGGCCAAGTCGAACTGAATAGCGTGCCAGCAGTCATCCTTCCTCTGGAAGGATGAGACTTGTCTTGTGACGCTGGCTAGTAGAGCCCCGTGCGGAGAAAACTCTTCCCGGGGCTTTTTGCGTTTCTCTGCCCTTCAGGGGACCTGAGCCCCAGGGGCCAAGGAGGTCACGGTGCATCCGCGAAGTTGTCGTTGTGGGGAATGCTGCCTCGTCGCCAGAGAGGAGGCGAAGGCCGGGCGAGAGATCTACCGCTTCTTCAGTCTAGGCAACTACCGGCGCGGCTTTCGGGAGGTGAACCGACTCTGGATAGCGGCCATAAAGGAGGAGAAGTGGGAGACCATCGATCCTGGCCAAAGCCAGCACTTGGAGACGACTTGGCAATCGGCGCCCGATGGCGCAAAAACACGAATCAAGGAGATGTGCGATGTCGTCCTGTCGTGAACTACGAATCAAGGAAAGGAGAACAAGGAGGTCCGTGAAATGGTAAGCATCGTCCCGCTTGCGGGATCCCGACAAGTCGGGAAGGGCCAGGAAAGTTTGAAGCCCACTGAGTTGAGGCCTCAGCAGGCTTCTGTTCCCACTACTTGTGGACATTTCGATTCGAATATAGAGCAAGTGCAGGCAATCTGTCAAGAGTTTCTGGGCAAATTTCGTGAAAATACCGACGAGATTTGTCTGAGCGCCTACACTGCCGCTCTGTCCGACGAGGAACGCGCTGAGTGCGAGTTGGCCATCCAGCAGAGGGAGCTTCGCCAGGTAGAAGCCGAACTCGAAGCGCTGCGGCAAGAAGTATCGGTGATGGCTGAATCGGTTGCCACAGCTACTTCGGCGTTCAGCATTGAAGCCGAGCAGTCTATGGCCGTGCTGGTCCAGCGAGGGATTGTTGCCCCAGAGGAAGCCGAGCGTCAGATTCAGAGTGCCCTGGTGGCATTGCAGGCCAGGCTGGACGAGGCGGGCCGCGAAAGCGCTATGCGCATCAGTGTCCTCGAAGAGAAGGTTGTGAATCTCCGGTGCCTCGTGGAGAAATCCAGTGCCGAGGTTTCTTCTCTCGGTGATCGCCTTGCCGATCTCCAGGAACTGCCAGCCGTGGCGCGTCATCTCGCCGCTTTGGAAGATGCGCGCAAACGCCAGATAGAGCAGGTCAAGGCGACGATTCGCTTCCTCAGAACTGCTCCGTGGGGAGAACTCTCTCGCGACCGCAAGATCACCCAGAAACTGTCTCAGGCGGCAGCGCTGGGCAACCAGAACGTGGCCGTGTTCGACGCGCTGGTCGGGAGGCTCTCAGACGAAATGGATCGCCTCGGCGCTTTGCCTACACCCGTAGCATGGTCCGTGATCCGCGTAATCGCGCAGCTTGGTCTCCAGGATATGTTCCCTGACCTCGCCGAGAAAAGGCTGCAGCTTGCCCTCGTGGCACGTGCCCACAAGCGAGAGAAACGAGCCCGAGATACAGACGATCTCCCAGGAAAGGTGGTCTCCCTGGCCTCCCGCTGGGGGGCAAGACTGGCTTCCCCTAGATAGGTGTTTTCCCGCCCCGGCCTTCGGGCCGGGGTAGGAAAGCTGTGCCCGAATGGCATTGCCGAAAACCTATCAATCGAGAGAGGAGGCTGCTATGACAAGGATCGCAGCGCTGGCCGAGCTTTGCCTGCTGGCCTGGGGGCTCTATACCGTCATCACGGTTGAGCTCGTGAGCAGGCTTGGCTCGACCGCAATCGAGAACGCTTTGATCTGGCTGCGCTGGCTCTTGAGTTGAAGAGACAGACGTGGCCAAACGAAATAACGAACTAGCATGGGGACCATACCGGGACTGGGCTGAGGCACAGACCCCACGTGCTGAGGACGACGGCGACAACTGCCATCGCCACGACAAAGATAACCCCGGTTTCTGGGGACCGCTGTTCGCCGTGGCTCAGGAGAGCCTGGGCACCCTACCCTCCGCGGTCATCGCCCAGCGCTCCCTGCGATCGTTCCTGGAGTTCGTGGAAACGATGCGCTCCCACAGCGCGACCGTCCGATTCCCCAAGCCACCGGCTACGAATGCTTCCGCCGGCAAGGATCGCGAACGCTGGCAACCATTTCGACTGTCGCAAGGTGTGGAACAGGGCGAGGTGTTGCTGAAGAAGGGCCGTTACCAGGTCCTGTTCCACACCGGGGCCCCGGTCAGCATGCTTAAGCTGGTAGAGCTCGACGATGGACGGGGCGCTCGGCGAGGGGAACTCCTCGAACTGGGGAACCTTTCCAAACTGGCCTGGGAGGAAGATCTCGCGGGGAGACTTGGAGCGACCCTTAAGGCTGCCGGTCTGGAGGCGATCTGGGACGGCGGCCTTCGCGCCTATCTTTCGAACCAGCATCGCCATCTGCTGCGACAGCATATGGCCTTCGAGGCGGTGCCAGAGGAGCGGCGGACCGAGTATCGCAGCTTCAGCGCGATGCCCAAGGCACTCCGTCGTCGATTGGCCAAGAAACCCTCGGATAGAGTGTCCGAAGCCCTCCGTCCCCAGTACTTGCTACACCGCAAGCGTCTAGTGGAGCTGGGCCTGGCCGACAAGCTGAACGAGATGCAGGCCCACGACGCTGCCCTCCTCGCCTGCAAGCAGCGGGCGGTGGCGGCGGAGGAGCAGGGCTTAGGCAAAACCCGCACCTGCATCGCCGCCGCCGTTCTTAGCGGCTGCAGGTCGATCCTGATCGTCTGTTACTCCCGACTCGTCGGCGTCTGGCAGGCGGAGTTCGAGATGCTGGGTCTGGGCGACGAGGTTCAGCTGGTGGAGAACCGATCGGACGTATCCAGCCCCAGGCGATTCCACATCGTCTCCTACGAGCGGCTGGCCGTGTCGACGGAACGCAGCACCGACCTTCGCTGCAAGGTCTGCCACGGACCCCTCAGTCCTGGAATGCGAAGGTGTCCCACGTGCCACCGGCGAGTCTGGACACAGAACGGCTGTCCCCAATGTGGAGCGAATCCGGACAAGGTCGTCACCTACTGTCAGAACTGTGGCTACTGTCCCTCGGTATACACTCCTGCCCTTTACCGTGCCATTCGCCGCCGCTACTCGATGGCCATCTTCGACGAAAGTCAGGCGGCGAAGTCCCGCTCGGCCCAGCGCTCGCGAGCCTGCGCTGCCATTAGAACGCGGCGCACCCTTCTGGCCACGGGCACGATGCTGGAGAACTACGTTTATGTGCAGTGCCCGGTTATGTGGAGGAGGGCATCCTCGACGCGGTGGAGAGCGGGAAGTTGAGCAGGCCACACCACATAACCTCATAGGCTCTCCAACCACGTCAATATATCTTGTTGCCGCCAATGTGGCCGGCTGATGCCCTCTGCCGGCGGAGTAGTGGCGGCAAGGGCGGCGCGTTTCATCTCCATGTCGATCTCCATGTAGGCATGGGTAGTTTCAATGCTGGCATGGCCGAGCCAGGAGCGGATCACGTTGAGCTCGACTCCGCTCTGCAGCAGATGGAGCGCGGTCGTGTGACGGAAGGTGTGGGGGCTAATGGACTTGTGGGCGAGCTCCGGGTGGGATGCAGCAGCAGAAGCGACGCATCGCCGCACGATAAAGCGCAGGCCGAATCGGGTAAGAGGTCGGCCGGTAGCATTCAGGAAGAGTGGTTGGTTCGCGTTCTCGTCAGCTTGTCGGTCCCGAAGCATATGGCGCAAGCGTTGGATGGTCTCTGTCCACAGGGGGCAGAGACGCTCCTTGCGGCCCTTGCCATACAATCGCACCTGAGCAGGAGCGCTGAAGTGCACGGCAGATAGATGCGTGCCGACCACCTCCTCGGCCCTGGCGCCGGTGTTGTAGAGGAACCAGAGAATGGCGGCGTCCCGCCGCCCGTCGGGTCGTGAGCAATCGGGAGCGTCAAGGAGGTAACCGATCTCATTTCGGGCAAGACACGTGACGGTGTACTGCGTCCCACGCTTGAAGGGGATGCCCAGGATTGCCTGGCAAAGAGCGGCAGCGGCCGGTTCCTCGGCAGCGATGTATCGGAAGAAGCTGTGGATCGCGGCGAGGCGGGCATTGCGTGTTCGAATTCCATTGCCGCGGGTGGCCTCCAGATCTTCCAGGAAGGCGAGCACGGTTGGCGTATCCAACGAAGTGAGTTCGAGAGCAACCACGTCGCGGCCTGTGCGCGAAGCGACGAAGCGCAGGAGCAGCACAAGGGTGTCCCGGTAAGCGCGTACCGTGTGCTGGCTGAGATTGCGCCGTGCGACCAGATGTGCCCGAAAGAAGTTCTGCAGCAGGTGAGGAAGAGAGTTAGTGAGCATCATCACGCTGCACCTCCTTGGGAGACAGGCCAGGCTTCCCAGGTGGTCGAAAGCGGCGGGCGGCTTCGTGGAGAAGCTCCGCAGTCATTTCGAGGTAAACCTGGGTGGAGACAAGCGAAACGTGGCCGAGGTAGTCTGTGAGCAAGGGCAAACGTGCCTGCACATCACCGCCATCGCGGTACCATTCGAGCAGACGATGGACCGCAAATGTGTGACGGAAGTCGTGGAGACGGGGGCCACGAGTGCCGGCTGGCTCGCGAACTCCAGCGCGTCGGGCGATAGCAAGGAAGATGGCGCAAACGGCAGGATGGGTGCATTGCCCCCGGCGTTCATTGACGAAGAAAGGCGCGTCCGGATCGCTGGGCAAAGCGCGCTTGGTGCGCTCCTCCTGGTAGCGCCACAAGGCCTTGCTGACACTTGGGCTCATAGGGAGGACGCGGGACTTGTGGAACTTCGACTCCCGGACCCATAGGAGGTCGGTTTCAAGATCCACATCTGCAAGGCGCAACGTGAGTGCCTCGGAGATGCGAAGGCCGGTGCAGTAGAGCAGACCGAACAGGGTCGCATAGGTGGGCGGCCGCAAGGAACCGATAGGGGTTAGGCGACGCGCCTCGGTGAGAAGGGCTTTTATCTCCGCTGGGGTATATATGTGCGGCCGAAAGCCGGAGCCTTGACTCCAGCCCCACGCGGGCCCAGGGATGTAAGTCTCAGGGTTGGTCTGCGCAAGAAAGCGTCCCAGCAAGCGCATGGTGTGAAGGCGTCCGGCGCGGGAGCGGGACTGTAGACCCACGTCCGAGGCTACCCAGTCCTCCACCACCTGTCGGGTAAGATAAGGTCGCGTCCACCCGCTGGCGGCGAGGTAGCGGTCGAAGTGTGCGAGGCGACTGAGTAGAGTATGGTCCCCGTAGCCGAGAGCATGCCGGTACTCGGCGAAGGAGAGCAACGTAGAAGCGAGGGCGCTAGTGAATGTCGGAACTCTCATGACAGCACCTCCTCGGGCCAAGGCAACGGCACGGTGCGTAATCGGCCGAGGTCCACTTTGGTGTAAATGCGGGTCGTCTCAATGCTCCGGTGGCCGAGGAGGTCGGCAATGATCTTGAGCGGTCTCCCCTCGTGAAGCATATGCGTGGCCCAGGCATGACGCAGGGCGT
>JAMDCE010000393.1:1795-3515 GCA_023489135.1 Chloroflexota bacterium | reverse complement strand
AAGACGTAGAGGAACGGGGCCATATGGCGAAAAATGCGATGGTCGACGTAGACCGCCATAGCCATGAAGACGAGGCCCGCGAGGGCGTAGAGACCCTGCCTCACAGTGGGATGCTCTAAATAGGGAGTGCCGGCCGGCACAGTAGTCAGGGCTGTGCTATAGTTCATGGCCAGTCCGAAGCCGATGAGGAGCAGCGTTATGAGCAGCAATAGGAAGTCGAAGTTGCGCCAGATGCTTGGTCTCACGATATCTAATTCCTCGGTGCTGGTGACTTTGGCGGGTCTTCTTTGCCAAAGAAGTACTTCAGGATCTTGGTAGCTGCTGGCGCTGCCGTCAGTGCTCCCTGGCCGTCCTCGTGAAAGATCAACAGGGCAATCTGGGGGTCCTCGTAGGGGGCGAAGGCGATGAACCAGCCATGATAGATTGGCCGCCCCGAGGAGTCCTTTCTACCGGATTCGGCTGTTCCCGTCTTGGCGGCCACCTTGATACCCGGGATGAGTACGGTGTTGGCCGTGCCCCCACTGTCGGTCGCCAACGCCATGCCTCTCCTTATGGTCGCCAGGTTTTCCTTGGAAACGGGAACCTCGCGAGTGACCTGCTTGGCGAAGGGGCGAACCACGTTCCCATTGGCGTCGATTACCTCCCGCACTATCTGTGGGGTGTAGAGGGTGCCGGTCGTGGCGATCGTCGCCACGACGTTTGCCATCTGGAGAGGGGTTACGTTGATATCGCCTTGACCTATCGAGAGGTTGAATGTATCGCCGCCCAACCACGGCTCCTTCTTCACGTCCTGCTTCCACTGCGGATCGGGAATGATGCCAGACATCTCGCCGGGGATGGCCACGCCAGTGAGTGCCCCGAGGCCGAAGGAGCGGGCATAGCGGGCCAGCCTGTCAATACCAAGCCCGGCGATGCCCCCATAGCCGCCGCCGCCGACAGTGAAGAAGAACACGTCGCAGGATACGGATAGCGCTTTCTCGATTGTAACCGCGCCGTGGGGAGCCCAGCAAGGGTAGGTCCAGCCGCCAATGGTGACCGACCCGGCGCAGTAGATGGTAGTCGAGCGATTAATGACTCCCTCCTGAAGTCCGGCCGAGCCAGTAACGACCTTGAAGATGCTGCCAGACGGGTACTGGCCTGCGATGGCATGGTTGAGAAGTGGCCGTTTGGGGTCGTTGAGCAGCTTGGAGAGGTCCTGATTACTGATTCCGGCTGAGAACAGGTTGTTGTCATAGGTGGGCAGCGAGACCATGCCGAGGATCTCGCCAGTTTTCGGATTGATGGCCACCGCCGCGGCCGAGTTCGAAGGTCCCATGGTTTCGGCCAGATACTGGGTCATCTTCTTCTGAAGCTCCAAGTCGATCGTGAGCACCAGATTATAGCCGGAAATCGGCGGCTCGCTTTCGAGGACCTCGACCTTCCGGCCACTGACGTCTACGCTCACTGTCTCGCGGCCGGGCTTGCCCCTCAACTCAGTCTCGAACGACCGCTCGACGCCGGCCTTCCCCAGCTTGTCGTTCATCTCATAGCCAGAACTCTCCAGCTTTTGGAGTTCGTCTTCAGAGATGCGGCCGACGTAACCCAAGATTTGGGAGGTAAGGGGTCCTTCGATATACTGGCGGATCGGCTCGACCTGAATGAGGGTGCCGGGCAGCAATGGATGTTGCTCCTCGACGGTGAAGGCCGTCTTCTGGTCCACATTTGTCTTTATTGGCACGGG
>JAMDCE010000393.1:1239-1785 GCA_023489135.1 Chloroflexota bacterium | reverse complement strand
CACTCTTGGGGAGATCGGCCGGAACCACGGAGACGGTGAAGCTGGGAATGTTTCGCACCAGCAAGGTCTTGTTGCGGTCGTAGATGACGCCGCGGGGTGACGGAACCGTCATCATTCTCAGTCGATTGCGCTCGGCCTTCTGCTGATAGCGCTTGCCTTCGACGACCTGGAGCTTCCAGAGCTGCCCGCTAAGGATCAGAAATAGGATGACGACAAAGACGCGAAAGGCGATAAAGCGGAGCTGGAGAACCATCGCCGGGCTGAGTCTCTTCTTTCTTGAGGATCGCCACCTTCGATATCCGCGAAACATAGTCAACCTCTACCAGTCGGCATTTCTGCCGGGTTTGAAGCGATCGGATAGCCACTGCACGAACCAGTAAACCATTGGCGTGCAAATCGTGTTTACCACGCTGGCGGGGATGAGCGTGGTGTGAAACAGGACCTGCCAATCGATATTGGCGCCGGTCGCCTGCAGGATAAGCAGGAATACTCCATAGAAGACCATTGTCGCACCGAACATGATGATCACGGGCAGAAACACGCTGC
>JAMDCE010000393.1:0-1229 GCA_023489135.1 Chloroflexota bacterium | reverse complement strand
AATTCGCTGCTGGGGCTTTTCTCCCATGACATAGGCATCGACCTTGGAACGGCAAACACGCTGGTAATGGTGAAGGGGAAAGGCATCGTAATCAACGAGCCTTCCGTAGTCGCAATAGATAAGAAGGTCCAAGATGAGGCCGCCGACGAGTCCCCAGCCGATGCCCTCATGCGGGCCTCTCACCGTGCCCCAGACCACCACGAGAAGCAGCACCAAATCGGGCTTGACGTTCAGGAGAACGAGATGGGGCAAAAGCGTCGTTTGCAGCACTCCGGCAAGAGCGAGGAGAGGGATCGCCAGATAAAGACTCATGGCTTCACTCGAAGGTTGACGGCATGAAATTGGTGATTACCATTACATTTTCGAGTTTCGAGAACTTGGCACCGGGCTCAACCCTTGCTTCCTGAAACATCTCCAAATCGTTGCGCCTCACCTCCACGACCTTCCCGATGAATAATCCTTTGGGAAAGCCCCCACCCAAACCAGATGTAACAACCAGGTCATTCACTTTGACCTCTTCCGACTGGGGGAGATACTTCATCTCCAACCAAGTGGTCTGGCCATTCACCATTCCAAGAGCTCGCGACTCCTGCCGCTGGAGCATTCCGTTGACCGAGCTACTGGGGTCGGTGATGAGCAGAACCTTGGAGCTAGACGTATAGGCCTTGACAATTTTGCCCACCAAGCCACTCGGCGAGACCACTACCATTCCTTGCTTCACTCCGTGCTCAGTGCCTTTATCGATCATGATTGCCTGGATAACGTTGCTAGGGTCGTGGTCAATAATGGTGGCCGAAAGGAAATCCGTGGCTGTGTTCTTGTTAATGTAGTCCAACTGGGCCTTGAGATTCTTGTTCTCGATTTCGAACTCTCTCAGCCGCACTACCTCGCCCGTCAGTTGTCCGATCGCCCTGCGGTTTCGCGCGTTCTCCTCTCGCAGCTGGCCGAGGTCCTTCAGGTCATTGAATAGTCCGAACACTGGCTCGACGATACCATTGGTGGCCGCCTGAAGCGGTGCAAGTCCTCTCATGAGGATGTCTTCCACCGGATATAGCCAGCCACGCTGGGAAAGAAAGATGGTTCCCACACCGAATGCGAGGATCAGGACAGTGTACAGGGTAGACCTAGCCCTCATCCCTCGCCCCTAGCCAACCTTTGGTCTTTTCCCATACTGGAGCTGCACGAGGACCTTGCGCAGCTTGCTACGATCCTCCAGCACAGATCCCGTT
>JAMDCE010000449.1 GCA_023489135.1 Chloroflexota bacterium | reverse complement strand
GTTGAAGTCCCCTTGAAAATCCTGCCAGGGGCCGCTGACGTTGTGCCAGGTGTCGGAGACAAAGGCAGACATGGCCCCCGCGGGAGTAACCCAGGCCACGAAGAGAACGACAGCGCAGAGCATTATGGCCGTGGGAAGGTAAGCAAGACTCATCTGCGAGGAGTAAGATACCTTCGATTCATCCCAGTTCCTTTCCTGAAGAAAGAAGCTCAAACGGATAAAGAGAAGCAGGGAGGCAAAGAGGTAGAGCAGAAACCACACGGTCACGTTGGGCGGCGCATAACGAAGGTTCATCAGGATCGCCACGCCGCTGGGCACGACGCCCCACCAGATATGGTGCGAGCGAAAGACAAACCAGATCGACAGGTACCCGATAAGCCAAGTGAGGGCAATGAGGGTAAAAACGAAGACGAGGCTGTCGTTGTTGATCCCTCCCGTCCGGGCAGCATAGCCCCAGGCATTTAGCCTGAGCACGAGATCGACAAATCGTTCATCCCAAGTTGGCAGGTTGATAATCGTCATTGTCTGCCAGATGACGACAATCAAGCCGTACAACAGGGCGACTGGATGAAGGAGAAGGGCGCGGATGTGCAGCTTAGCAAACAGGAGGCCAAACGCCATAGCGCCAAGAGCGATCCAGCCTAGCGATGGAAGCTTACTTACCCATCCGGCCGCTTCGACGGACCAGACGGTGCTCAACATCACCACGACCATCAGGAAAACGGACAGCCAACCCTCTCTTGGCTTAGAGCGGCGCCAGATACCAGCCATCAAACCATCCGCTGATTCCAACCCCAAAACCATCCTCACCTCCCATTCCCTCCATTCCCCAACACGAGCGCATCGCGAATAGCCTGACCCTGCTTGACAAGATAGGTGGGAGTGCCGTCAGCCGCAAGGATACTCAATGGCGCGGCAGCGCTAGCCCAACCACCGAAGCTCGGCGAATCCAAGACGATGGCCGCCCCTCGCACGCCTCTGTTTGTCAGCTCCTGCAAGGCATTGGCCCACCCAACATCCGTAGCAGGTGTGATGATAATCACTGTGCTGTTCCGGCCAAAGCGCACGTTCTCCGCCGAAATGAGCTCCCCCAGCCTTATGTTCCCTGTGGCCCGCACCATAGCGAGGGACTCAAGAATCTTCAGTTGTTGCCTCCCGCCTCGGTCAGAAGGCACCACCTCGTGGTGCTCCCCGAAAGCCATCAGGCCCAAAGAACGGTTGGCCGTAAGGAAATGTTTTGCCAAGGAGGCGGCAATCGTAACCGCATATTCTTCCGTGGATTCCTGCCCTTGGCCGAAGTGTACGTCCTGATACATATCTAAGAGGATCCAGATATCGCTCGAAGGATCCAGATCGAACTCTTTGACCAGTATCCTGCCGGTGCGAGCGGTGCTTGGCCAGTGAATCCGGTTGTAGCTATCGCCCGGCTGATAGTCCCGCACGCCAGCCGCTACGGGCGTAATATGATTGGTCCGCTGGTGTAAACGCCCTTCACCCGGTAGCTCACCCCCGGGAATGCTGAATCCGGGCAGATCTACGGTGGCAGGATAGACGAGTAGGGTTTTCGTTTCGTCAATGAGCTTGGTGCGGTGGAAGAAGCCGAAGGGGTCACCACTAGATATGGCTATCGGGCCGAGGGTAAACTTCCCCCTCTGTCGGCAGGTAGTCCTTACGCGCCAACGCTTGATCTGCCCGGGCTTTAGCGGGAAGGCCATGCTCGCATGATGATCGGGAAGGTCCGAGAAATCCCTGACCTCGAGCCAGGGCTTGGACAGTGGCGCCGTATTACGAACCTCGAACTGCTCTTCCATTTGCTGCCCAACCTGCGTGCGCAGCGGTTGAACCGTTCGGCTCAACTGCACACCACGAATGTTTAGCCAGGCCCAGATTCGACTTAGAGCCAGCACAATTATCAGAACATAGGCCAGCCGGAAGAACAGGGGAAAGCCAGTGGCAAAACCGAAACCCAGTGCGATGAGCAGCAGAAGGCTGGCGATTATAGCTCTCATCACGCTCCTCGCACTCTTGCTCCAGGAACGGGAAGCGAGCTCACTATCTCCGTGACGATCGATTTCGTGTTGATGTTCTTCATACGCGCTGCCGGCGAGGCGATCAGGCGATGAGCCAGAACAGCCTCCGCCAGCGCCTTTACGTCATCGGGAACGACGAAATCCCGCCCGCGAAGCAGAGCCCGCGCTTGCGACGTACGGTAGAGCGAGAGGGAGCCGCGAGGTGAAGAGCCCAGGTACACATCCGGATGGCGTCTTGTGGCTTCCACAATAGAAACGATGTACTCTTTTACGAGAGAATCGACGTAGATCCCCTTAACAGCTTCCTGCATTCTTAGGAGCTCGGGGGGGTCCAGTACCTGCCCCAAGGCCTCGATTGGGTGAGTGTGCTGCTGCCGATCCAGGATGGTGATCTCGTCGGCTTTGCTGGGGTACCCGAGGCTTATCCGCATAAGAAAGCGGTCCAGCTGCGCCTCCGGCAGAGGAAAGGTGCCTTCATATTCGATGGGATTCTGGGTAGCCATTACCATGAAAGGCGACGGCATAGCATAGGTCGCGCCGTCGACCGTTACCTGCCGTTCCTCCATGCATTCGAGCAAAGCGGACTGAGTACGGGGTGTAGCGCGGTTTATCTCGTCGGCAAGAACGATCTGGGCGATGACAGGGCCCTGCCTAAACTCAAACTCACCTGTCTTCTGGTTGTAGACCGAAACCCCCGTGACGTCGCTAGGCAGCAAGTCGGGAGTAAACTGGATCCGCCTAAAAGTGCAACCCAGAGACCTGGAGATGCTCTTTGCCAGCACCGTCTTGCCGGTGCCGGGCACATCCTCGATCAACAGGTGCCCCTGGCAAAGCAGCGAAAGGACTGCTAGCTCCACCTCCTCATGCTTACCGACGATGACCCGTTCCACGTTGTCCATCACCAGTTCAGCCACTGTCTTCGTCTTTTCCACTCCGCACTCCTTTCGAACCCGGCATTCAGGATTTCCCTTGCCAGAGCAATTCAATTATAACAATTACTGGCAAAAAAGGGAACGGCTTGACAGCAAAGCCAGCGGACCATTAGAATTATAGTGTGACAGGAAATACCGGCTTGGCGTGACAGCCGGGATGATTATTGGAAGATGGCAATGAGTCAACCGGGAACCGAGAGTTCAGCAAAAGAAGATGGGCGACAAGTAAGGGCTGCTGGCGCCAAGGCTGATCTCGCACAGGACGATTGGCACCTCCGCCCCCCGGACTTGAGCCTCCTTCAAGAAGTCAGCCTGGCCATTAGCTCAGCCATAGAGATCGAGAAACTCCTCGAAATCATCGCCCGTAGCGTCTTGAAGGTAACGGAGACAGAAATCGCCACTGTGTTCCTTATTGGTGCAAGCTCGGAGATGACAGAGGCCATCACTATCCCCCGTGATAAGGCTTTTATGCGGACTCAGCCACGGCCGGAAGGTTTGACCAGGCAGATCATCGACACCGGCAAGCCGGTGATCATTCCTGACACGTCGAGCGATA
>JAMDCE010000502.1 GCA_023489135.1 Chloroflexota bacterium | reverse complement strand
CGGGCGCGCAGCTTACGAGCGATCTCGTAGCCATCCAGAGAAGGCAGCATTATGTCCAGGATTATCAGGTCGTGCTCGCCTATCTCGGCGAAGCTGAAGCCATCCTCGCCATCGTGGGCCACATCCACAGCGTACCCGTGCTCCTGCAGGCCACGCTTCAGGACTTCGGCCAGCTTATGTTCGTCTTCTACCACAAGAATGCGCACCAGATGTCTCCTTTCAGATGTGAAATTATAACAGAAAGATTAAGACTAGATTAATTCGATCCGCTTGCTATGTTGAACCTGGGCATCCTGGTGCTAATGGCTACACCTGTTCTGAGAGTGATAGTAGCTATACTTGGTTTTGCGCTCGAGCAAAGATGGCGGTTTGTCGGGGTGTCCTGCCTGGTCCTCACGATGCTTATGATAAGTTTCTTTGTGGCAAGTCGGTAATATCAGAACCATCCCAGGCAGGTTCCCCGCTGGCATTAATCTTGCAAAACTTCATGCGGGTCGACGACCGAAAAGATAGTCTCTGACAGGACCAGCATCGTTGCTGGGGAGGTTCTAAGTGAAATGCAAGGCTCATTTCGCCTGGGCAACATTTTTGGCATAGATATCGACATAAATTACACGTGGCTGATTGTCTTTGCTCTTGTTACGTGGTCGCTGGCCGCGGGATTCTTCCCGCAGCAGTTTCCTGGTTGGCCTATAGCTACCTACTGGCTAGTTGGCACGATATCATCTTTGCTACTCTTTGCGTCAGTGTTGCTGCACGAACTGGCGCACTCGTTAGTAGCGCAAAGGGAGGGGCTACCCATTACCAACATTACGCTGTTCATTTTTGGCGGGGTCTCCAACATCCAGAGGGAGCCTACGAACCCGCGAGACGAGTTTCGTATGGCTTTCGTCGGCCCGCTTTCCAGCATATTGATCGGCGTGGTCACGGGGGTGCTGTTGGTTATATTCGGTCGTTTTAACGTGCAGTTGCAAGCCGTTCTGCTTTACCTGACCATAATCAACTTGATGCTGGCGGTCTTCAACCTGATACCTGCCTTCCCTTTGGACGGGGGACGTGTGTTCCGTTCAGTGGTTTGGTGGATGACACGCAGCTTGACGCGGGCGACGCGAATCGCCTCCGCTGTTGGGCAGGGCTTTGGCTACTTAATAATCTTCGCCGGTTTGCTGCTGGTATTCACAGGTAACTTTCTCGGCGGCGTGTGGCTGGTGTTGATTGGATGGTTTCTGACCTATGCAGCAGAGGCCAGCTATCGGCAGATGATCGCCCAGGAAACGCTGAGAGGTATCCACGTACGTGATGTGATGGCTCAAGATGTACCGACAGTGACTCCTGACATTACGGTGCGAGAACTGGTGGACAGATATATCTTGCCCCGCAACATTCGAGCGCTGCCTGTTGTCCACGATTCTCGGCTAGTCGGTATGGTTACGCTAAGCGACGTTCAGCATGTGCCGCAGGAAGACTGGGGTACCACCAGCGTCGGAAGTATTATGACGCCCGGGGAAAGGCTCCACGTCTTGGCGCCGCAGGATGATGCCGTCCAGGCCGTTCAAGCGATGGGCGAGCAAGATGTGAATCAACTGCCGGTTGTGTCTGACGGAAGGGTGGTCGGCCTCGTCACGCGGGGCCATATCATCAGGTTATTGCAGACCAGGCAGGACCTGGGGGCTAAGAGGTGAGGCTGGGCCATAAGTAGCGTGGAAAGTCCCTTTCATCTTCGGTCTGAGCATAGCTATCCGATGCACTCCTAGAGAGTGCTGGCGCAGGCTAGAACTTACGGGTCGAGAGAGGCTCCGGTTAAGAAGAGATAGCTGGTTGTTGATCCTGAAGAGTGACATTCAAGCAACACGGTGCCCCAATCTCTCAAGCCTGGCAAGTGGAGGTGTAGCTTGCCATACAGAAGAATCTTGGTGCCGTTTGATGGATCCTCTGGCTCGTGGAATGCCTTGCGCAAGGCTATACAACTCGCCAAAGGTATGAACGCCGAAATCGCAATCCTTTCCGTGATAGAGCCCTTACCCCATTTTTGACTGGATACTCCAGTCTAAATCACGGGTCAGTTCACGTAGATGGGACTGTCGACGATCCGATATCCACTCCCCTTAACGGCATCCACCGACCTGATGCTGTCGACCTTGTAGTCGCGCGGCACGAGCAGCCAGTTGTTGTGCCAGATCGGGCTGTAATTGGGCTGGCCCGGCACCGAATCGAAGACGGTGAACACACCTGGCGCCCGCGGCTGCGACTTGAAGCCCTCCACAGTCGTGGGGGCCTGGAATTCATCCTCGTACACGAAATGGTATGCCATCATTATCCCAGCTAAGGTCGAAAGCCTTGGCCTCGACAAGGGCTCCACCTTCATCTTCACTCTACCCATATCTATGGTCCTGAGCAGGGGTTGCAGGATTGTGCTAACATGTATCGTGACCAAAGTGGTCACTGAGGACAGTGGTGAATAGGATGGTGTGAAGTGGATGCGTTGAAGCTATGGATGGAGCAGTTGATCTTATGGTCTCCTCCCAAGAATGATAGTTTATCGCCAAAAGGTCCAGATGATGATTGGACGAAGATGGCCAAATGGTTTGGGAAGATGGCTCCACAGATTGAAGAGGGCGGCAGTCCGCTGCTGCTGCGAGTTGAGGAGCTAGTGGACAGTCGCAGTGTTGTTCTCGACGTAGGAGCTGGGTCAGGTCGCCTCGCCATTCCGCTTGCACCAAAGGTTGGCAAGATACTGGCGGTGGAGTCGTCTCCAGCGATGAGGTCGGCCCTCCAAACGCGGATTGCAGAGCTAGGTGCAGACAACGTGGAGGTTGTGGCAGGAAGATGGCCAGGGATTGAAGTGCCGCAAGTAGATATCGCTTTCTGTGCTAACGTGGTGTATGACGTCGCCGACTTGGGTCCCTTTCTGCTGAAGATGGATCAAGTCGCAAAGCATCATTGCTTCATCCAACTCACTCCTCGGCATCCGTTGGATGCGTTCAGGGAGTTGTGGGAGGAATTCGTTGGCTGGACACCACCCCACGGGCCGACGTATTTGGATGCGGTGGAGTGCCTGCGCCAGCTAGGGATTGAGCCGCGAGTTGAAGTCGCGCCATCCAAACGATGGCTGAGATTCAGGGACCCCATAGAAGCGACGGCGTTCTACCGGGATAGGCTCGGGCTCGCGGAAGGATCAGGGGTTCAAGAAGCGCTTCAAGAGCGTGTGGCTGAACGAGGTTGCATGAGGAATGGCAACTGGATTCCAGACTGGCAGTTCGACAAGACGGTCATACTCTCATGGTCTAGGAAGTGACCATCCGAGCCAGTAGGGCGTCGCTAAGGTAATTTCGGCCAGCTCTCAATGATCTCCACAGGCTACTGTTCTACAGCTTTCTCATCGGCAATGCCAGGAGGTTCAGCACCTTCGCAATGGCTCAACCATCCTGCCTTTCCAGAAGGCTATGCCAAGGTTCTGGTCCCACGCTCGATGCAAGTCTCGAACCATGGCACCATCTTTGCACCAAAGCTGATCGGCAGCCTCAAT
>JAMDCE010000219.1:2049-17704 GCA_023489135.1 Chloroflexota bacterium | reverse complement strand
AGGGAGGGCTAGGGTGAGGGAGTACCCCACATCCCCCGGGGGAACCCTCACCCCTGCCTCTCCCTTCTGCGGAATGGAGAGGGGATGCGGGTGTCGGCCATGTCGTTTGCTACATAAAACTGCAAAACGCACTAGAATCTCTATATCGAGATTCAGGTGCGCTACAGGTCGAACTTGATCATGATTGCAAACTTCCGGAAGTCGGGCGTGGCGTAGCCGGTGAAAGTGCCGTACTGGTTGGTGAAGGTGAGAGGTGTTCAATGAAGCTACTCGCCCGGTGACAGCACCCCGTGTTTCGCCAATACCTTGGGAATGTTGCTGAGTAATCCTTTGGCGGACTTGGGTTCCAAGACGCTGATCCCATGGGTGTAGGCCGCAGGGTTCGTGTCGGCGATCACCACATTACCTAGGCCTCTCCGGTGGGGATCCAGGGTGAATATCCCGCTCACGAATGTGCTGCCGGCGAAGGTGGTAGGATCCGCCGGGTTGTAGAAGTACAGGTAGCCGTGTTCTTCGTAAGAAAAGTTGCCCGGCACAGCACCATTCGCCTTGCCGTTGGCCCGGTAGACGTAGCCCAGCCCGATTGCCCCGTCGCTCCGAAGCGTTACGTCCGCCGGATTGATATCGACCGGCATTGGCTGCCCGACTCCCGTCGTCGCAGTGCCGTAGAATACGTCGGTAGCGGGCCGCGGACCCGCGGCGTCCACGGTGAGGGGTAACATCGCGAGGATTAGGACACCCAGAATGGCGAGTAGCTTCATTGAACACCTCCCATAATTATCATCGACCGACTTGGAAAAAACTTTAGCCCCAATTGGGGCTATTTTTCCGAGTATTTTTGGGGGATTACTCCTTCTTATTGGAGGCGGTCAATGGGGACCGGGAGTAGGAATCGCTCAAGCGCTCTTGTCGTGCTTCTTCAGGTGCTCCAGAATCCACATCCGCACCAAGGTGGTGGGACCAATTCCCTCTTGCCAACTTGAACGAGCGGCTCTCCGTGACAAACCTCTTCCACCTCTTCTGGGGTCACCCCGTGACGAGAAATATGAGCCACATTCGAAGGATCCCAGACGAGACGGCGAACCTCCAGCATGGCCTAATTGTACCACAATGCGACACGAGATCAAGGCCCAAGACTGGAAAAGACTGGAACACGTACTGGGACTATCAGCCCTGCGCCGCCTTAAGCACCTGCTGGAGATACCTGTCCTCGGGGACGGCGCCCTCGAACTCGACCTTGTCGTTGATGACCACCTTGGGAACGCCCATGACGTGGTATTTTTCGACCATCTGCGGGAATTCCGAGGCCTCCACTACGTCGGCTTTGACGTGGGGATTCTCGATTGCCATCTTATGAGCCAACCTGGCTGCTGAAGGGCAGTAGGGTCAGGTAGGGGTGACGAATACCTGGATGTGAACGTCCTTGGACAGCTTTTGCAGCGCCTGTTTAGTGTTGGCAGACAGGTCGGTCTGGTGTTTGGATACGTCCACAATGTCTTCGATGACGGAGGAGAACTCGTAGCCCGAGGGGATGCCGTAATACTTCACTCCCGGCGTTCCTTCCCCGTCGAGGACGATGGCCGGGATCTTGTCTACCCCCATCTGCTTCGCCCGGTCGGAATCTTTCACGAAGTCCAATTCCTGGAGGTGGATCTTGTCCGATAGGCCGGAGATCTCCTCCATCAGCTGTTTGGTTTCCTTGCAGTACATACAGTCCTGCGTCGGAACGCTGAGAAGGGAGTCTCCCTGGCCGAAGACGGTGATGGTGACGTCCTTGGCCATTTCTTTGGCGAATTTCTCGCGCAAGAACTTCTGATTTTCCTCGTTGATGAAGCTCATTTCGTCCCTCCGGTTACTGTCTAGTGGACAATCATGGCACCCACCGGGCATTGTGCCGCACCACACCGCCCCGAGTCAGGAAATTCTTGGGGGACACCCCCAAACCCTCGGCTAGACGGAGCACTAGATTCCAACGGAATCAGCGATCGATTCCTCAGCCGCCGCCTCCCCTGGACCGCGAAACACTCAGAATAGCGAGAAGCAGGAACAAACCAACCAATAATATCAGGCCGTTGCCTTCCACGCCGGCACCTCCACCAATTCCTCTTGGATGTACTTGTCAGCCGATTCGGCGGCTATGGCGCCGTCGGCGGTCGCCGTTACCACTTGCCTGAGCGGGGTTTCGCGCACGTCACCCGCCGCGAAAACCCCCGGCACGCTGGTTGCCATGGTCACGTCGGCCAGGATGTAGCCGGCCGGGCTGAGCTTGAGTTTCCCCTTGAGAAAATCTACGTTGGGCTGTAGTCCGACGTAGACGAACATGCCGTCAACTCTCAGCTCGAATTTCTTGCCGGTCCTGGTGTTGCGCAGCTGCAGCCCGGTGAGGCGGTTATCGCCCAGGAGCCCTTCGACAATCGTGTCCAGTTGGAATTCCGCCTTGTGGTTGGCGCGCATCCGATCCTGGGTGGCTTTGGCCGCTCGGAAGGTGTCTCGCCGGTGGATGACGTATACTTTGCTGGCGAACCGGGCGATGAAATCGCCCTCTTTGAGCGCCGATTCCCCGCCACCAACCACCGCAACCACTTTGTCCCGGAAGAAGGGCGCGTCACAGGTAGCGCAGTAGGAAACGCCGTGGCCCTGGAGCCGTTCTTCCCCCGGAACGCCGAGCTTGACCGGTTTGGCCCCGGTGGCCACGATCAGGCTCCTGGCGCGCAGCGTCCCCTTTGGCGTGTAAACCTGCTTGATACGGCCTTCGAGGTCTACGTCTGTCACCCCGACCATGAGGACCTTCAGGCCGAAGGCCTCCGCCTGCTTCCGCAAGAATCCCATCACCTCAGCTCCGGTGCCCTGGTGGCAGCCGGGCCAATTCTCGATGCGCTCAGTGGCGGCCGCCTGGCCGCCGATTGTGCCCCCCTCAAGCAGAAGGACGTTCAAGCCATTACGAGCGGCGTACAACCCCGCCGACAAACCGGCGGGGCCACCTCCAATGATAATAACGTCGAACAACTTGCCCTGGTCCAAGGTGATTTGTTCCTGTTGAGGTTGTAGACGGAAATCCAACATCGATAAGTTCGCTCCTCCTTGGTGCCTTCGGTTTGTGAGCTACGAATACGGGATTTGGGCCCGACGGCGGATCACCCGGCCGGTTTTGGGCTCTCGATCTTCTGGCCGACCTGCTGAGCTATCTCCCAGTAGTCGACCTGGCCGCTGCCGATGAATTCGCCGTCGACGGCCACCACCGGCAGGCGCAGCCGTCGCCGGGCAATCTCCTCAACTACGTCGGCGGCCTGTTTTCTAGTGGCCGGATTGGCCAAGTCGAAGTACTCTACACCGACCTCGTTGCCAAACTTCTGCTGCAGGTAGTAGGCCGTTATGCGCGTGATCTCTTCCTGAGACCAACTGGGCCCTCAGCCACCGCTGAAGCACATCTCGGTGCTGCTGTCGTTGTAGACCGATACTGTGACGCGTGGTTTTGTTGCTTCCATAACCATTCTCCAGTCTTCTGTGTTCAAGATTCGTGCCAGACAATTCAGAGAGCCGACGGCTCTCGCGCTAGAATCCTCAGCCACCGCTAGGGGCGCAGGACGAAGACGGGGAAAATCCGCTCTCCCTGGATGCCCCCATCGTCCCGCACAAAGATACCAAGCGTTTGATCTCTCTACGTCCGCAGCTGGGGCAGCTTATCTCTTGCTCCCCCCAAGAGGACCGGACAAGCTTCTCAAACGTCTTCCCGCACTGCAAACACCTGTACTCGTAAAGCGGCATTTCCAATCTCCTCCCAAGTCGACGAGTGTGTAAGATAACAGACAGATGGCGTACCAACTACCAGATAGTTTACTAACTATTGTCCACCCTGGCGCGATGCTTTGCAAGGTCCAATCTTGATATTATGGCTTGGTCAGCACTCCCGCCAGCACCGCTTCCAGCTTCGATTTCAACTGCCCCTTGGCCAGCGCTCCGACCGAACGTTCCACCATTTGCCCTCTGACGAAGAGCCCTATGGTGGGAATGCTCCGGATGCCGAAGCGGTCGGCCAGGGCCGCGTTGCGCTCGGTATCGACCTTGGCGAATCGCATCCTGCCTTCGTACTCTTGAGCCAGCTCTTTGAAGGTGGGGGCCAGGATCTTGCACGGGGCGCACCAGGCGGCCCAGAAGTCCACCGCCACGGGCACGTCCGATTGAGAGACGTAGGCGTCGAAGCTCGACGAGCTCAAGTGCACCAGGTTGACGCCCTCGGCGCGTTGATCAACCGGCTTGACGCCGAACTCCCGTTCGAATAGCTCGTCCGCCGAAGGCCCTTTCTCGATCTCCGCTCTCAGCGCCAGAAGCTTCTCCATGGTAGAGGCCAGTTTCACCGCCCCCATCGGACAGCGCCCGGCGCAGGTTCCCGAGCAGCTGCCACAGCGGTCCGAGTTTACCATCACCTTCTTGGCCGCTTTGTCGTAGCTGATGGCTCCGTTGGGGCAGCTGCGCAGGGCCGAGCAATAGGGCGACGAGTCACACAGGCGCTGGTCGATTAAAGCGAGCATAGACGATCTCCTTCGTTCGTATTAGAATAGGTGAAACATATTGACATACGGCTCAACCAGACCTATAATACAGTACGGGGGTAGGGTATGTCAAGACCTCTCGGCGAATTTGGTCCGGAAAGGAGACAGTGTCGTGGAAGAAGCCAAGGTGACGCTGCTTGATGCGATGCAATTCAGGGGCGTCGGTCCGTCCGGGCAAACGCTGGTCATGGATGCCGCGGAGGACGTCGGAGGACAGGGCAAGGGACCGCGACCGCTGGAGCTTCTGCTGTTGGCGCTGGGTGGGTGCACGGGAATGGATGTGATCTCCATCTTGCGCAAGATGCGGCTGGATGTGAAAGGCTACGAGATTGGGTTGCAGGCCGAGCGAGCGCCAGAGCATCCGCGAGTGTACACCTCGATCAACGTGGAGCACGTGATTCGCGGCCGAGGCATAACGCCCGAGGCGGTAGAGCGGGCCATCGAGCTCTCCGACACCAAATACTGCTCAGTGGGAGCGATGATGCGCAAGGCTGTTCCGATAACGACTTCATATCGTATTATTGAGGAGTGAACGATGGAGAACCTTGAGTCAATGAGCAAAGAAGCCCTCCTGGCCGACCTGAAGAAGGCCGAGGACAATCTCGACGACGTGCGTGACGAGCGCGATTTCACCCTGGGACAGACGGGGGTGCACCTGGGGGCGTCTCGCGTGGAGTACCTGCGCCAGTCCTGGGAGCGGGAGGAGCGGCAGCTCCTGGAGAAGATCAATCTCATCAAGAGCCGTTTGCAGGAGCTGGGATAAAAGATGTCGAAGATGAGGGTAGCAGAGCTGGAGAAGGAGATCGAGGACCTGAGACGCCGGCTGCCGGCCCATTCGCTTCCTCCCACTATGCTTCAGCGGCTTGAGGATCTGGAAGACGAGCTGGATGAGGCTCGCCGGGAAATGCAGGTTGGCGACTGATGGGAAAGGTCATCGTCGATCAGGCCAAGTGCGACCCCTCGGCGTGCGATAACGGCATTTGCGCGGCCAAGCGCAGCTGTCCCACCAAAGCCATCTTCCAGATCGAGCCCTACGAGGTTCCGGTGACGGATTGGCAGCGCTGCCGAGCGTGCACGAAGTGTATCGCCGCCTGTCCGGTTAAGGCGGTGGTGGTGGGGGAGTAGCCCTCCTGAGCCACACCCTATTCCGATGAAGCCTTCAGTTCGAGCCACAATCGGTATATCTCCCTCCTCGGCACGCCGGTCTCACCGCTGATGAGGGCTATAGCCTCCTTCGAGGAGCGACCTTCGGCCAGCATCCGGCTCAGCCTGTCCTCGATCTGGCTCGGTTCGAGCCGCCGCGCTTCTTTCCCTGCCCCGGCGATGACCAGGGTGAACTCGCCTCGGGGAGGATTGGCGGCAAAATGGCCGATGGCCTGACTCGCTAAACCGCGGAAGATCTCCTCGTGCACTTTGGTGAGCTCTCGAACAATCGCCACACGCCGGTCGCCCAGAACCTCCTCGATGTCCTTCAGCGATTCCAAGACGCGGTGGGGCGCCTCGTAAGCGACGACGGTGCGAGGCTCGATCGCCAGCAGCTTCAGCTCGCGGATTCGATCGCCCCGCTTTCTCGGGAGAAACCCGACGTAAACGAATTGATCGGTCGGCAATCCGGAGGCAGAGAGGGCCGCTATCACCGCGGAGGGTCCGGGGATGGGCTCGATCTCGATGCCACGTTCGGCCGCCGCCCGTATCAGCTCGAATCCGGGGTCCGATATCCCCGGAGTGCCGGCGTCGGAAACGATGGCTACGTCTTTCTCCCTCAACGTCTCCAGGATGTAATCCAGCTTGGCGAGCTTGTTGTGCTCGAAATAGCTGGTAACTGCGGTTTGGATGTCGTACTTCGCCAGCAGCTTTCTGGTCTGGCGGGTGTCTTCGGCCGCGATGAGGCTCACGGAGCGCAGCACCCGCAGAGCGCGCAGGGTGATGTCTTCAAGGTTGCCTATGGGGGTGGCTACCACGTACAACGTGCCCATAGCAGGCCCTCCAAGTCTATCCCAGCAGATGCGCATTAGTACTACAGCCGCACATCCCAACTGTCATTCTGAGCCGTAGCGGAGCGGAGGCGAAGAATCTCCACACTGCGGCCGAGATTCTTCGGCGCTTCGCGCCTCAGAATGACAAGTGCTGCTGTAGTATTAGTCAACAGGTCAGGCTTTCAAAGGACTCGGACCGCGACCTGGGCGACCAGCCGGTCGCCCCTACGAGATGACCAGGTGAATACGGCTAGTAATGAGCGTCACCCTCGATTCTGCTTCCAAACAACCCTGAGTCCACAACAAGGTGGTAGGGGCGACCGGCTGGTCGCCCTGGTCGCGGTCCGACCAGACATGCTCTTCGACAATGTGCGTCACGCGTTGAAGACCCGTTGTGTCGACGATGAGCCTTCTCATCCCACCTCCTACCGCACCACCACCCGGCCTGAAAGCGCGTCCCTGATTCTGCTTTCGTGGCCGGGCAGCATGTCGGGGGGCAGGTCGTTGGGATCGAAGTAGCCTACTTCGGTGGTTTCGGGGGACAGCCTGAGCTCTCCTCCGACCGGGCGGCAGACGAAGGTGGCGACGACGATTTGTTTGCGGGGGTTCTGGTAGACGTAGCCGGGGTACGGCATCGAATAGAGGCCGACCAGTCGCTCCACTTCGACGACGAGCCCGGTTTCCTCCTCTGTCTCCCGGATGACGGTTTCGGTAACCATCTCGCCCAGGTCCATGTGTCCGCCGGGCAGGCACCAGAGCCCGTTGTCTTCGCGCCGGGTAAGCAGCACTTTGCCTTCCTCGCCAAAGATGACCGCGTTGGCGCCCACTCTGGGTGTTATTATCATACGCCGGCGCTTGAGGGCGAGCGCTATCTTGCCGATGATGCCGCCGAGCGTTCCCGGCCTAGGATAGTTTGCATGGTTCATTCCGCTGCCCTGGCGTCTGATATCGAGATGCTCGACGGATGCGCGCTCCATCTCACCCTGTCGCCGTCTTCTTTCCTTCGTGAAGCCACGTCTACCAGAGTCCAAAGATCTCCCGACACCAGGGAATGACCTCCGAGGATGATTGGAATGGGGGCTTTCGCTGCCCGTTGGGTGAAAGTTCTTAGCCAGCGATCCGAGATGTACTCGGGGAGGAGCGCGTCAGAGTAGAAGCGATCGGCATCGCTCGGTTTGAGCCCGAAATGCTCGAAGATCACCCTCGTGTCGATTATAGCACCGTCTACCATGTCCCCCAACGTTTCAAAGAAGCGTTTGTGGCCGACAGAGTCCAGCAGGGAGCCAAGAATGGAGCGAACCTCGCCTCTGAAAATCCGGCCGCTGGCGCGCATGCCTCGCTCTTCGGAGATGACGCGGGTCCGGCAGGCGAAGCCGCTCTCCACCAGCGCCCAAGCACGTGAGCCGATCCTGCCGGCGATCAGCACTTCCTTGGACGAGTCGGAGATCACCTCAATTAGCCTGTTCAGCGACCAGTGTCCAAAGCCGATTCCCTCCATAAAATCCCGCGTGTGAGGACCGACGCCCGGATGCAGGGAAAGGATCTCCAGGTCAGTAGGGGTATCGATGTCCATCTGGGTGGCGGCGCTCGCCGGCACGGCGACGTTCGGCAGCCGCGCGCGGTGGTGCAACTGAAAGGCCAGGTTGTTATCCGTTTCGGGGGGATCGGTTTGATCGATGGCCTCCCCGGGGACAAAAGCCACGAAGTCGGAGGAGTAGAAGTTGTTGGCCAGGACCACCTTCTCCGAGGTTAGCAGCGTCCGACAGAGCCCGGCTATCTGCTCGGTATCGAGCAAGGGGGCGCTGCCGGCTCCCAGGTAAAAGGCTCGGTCCACGGCGTAGCGATGGATGATATCCTTCAACCGGCCGCCGAAATGGAACTCGCCCTCGTCGATGTCCACCGTTACCGGAAGCCCCGCCAGAGATTGGGCAAAGTGCCCGGAATCGGTGGCGACGATAACGCGATCAACCAGTCCGGTTGCCATCGCCCGATCGATGATGTCCCGCGCTATAGCTCGCTCGGAAAGGGCCATCGTGTATTCGATTGGGCATGAGACCTTCCTGCCGGCGAAGATGATTATGGTAACTTTGTTCACTGCATCCACTGCTGTTAGATCCCATCCGATAACCCTACGTTGTCGGATGCACCACTTAGTAGATTCGCTCTACCACTACCTCCGGCAAGAGGCGATCGATATCCTCACGATAACAGAGCTGGGTGCCGGCAGTCAAGGCGGTAGCGGCGCCGCAGGCCGTGCCGAGGCGCAGTCCTTCTTGCAGGCTATGGCCCCGCGAGAAGGAGTGTATCACTCCGGCCAGCAGGGAGTCTCCCGCGCCGACCGTGCTCTGGACCTTCACCGCCGGCGGGGTGGCTTTCCAGGCTTGATCGTGGGTCACTCCGATGGCACCTCGCCTGCCCATTGAAGCGATCACGTACTGCACCCCGCCGCGCTGCACCTCCTGCGCGGCGGCAAGCACGTCTTCGAACGTCGATAGCGTCCGCCCTACCAGATGGCCCAGCTCAAAGCGATTGGGTTTGATGAGGTAGGGCTTGGCCGCCACGCCCAAAGAGAGCGCCTCGCCGTCGGCATCCAGAACGGCGAAGCCGCCGTGGCCCTCGGTCAATTCGATCAGCTGAGCGTAGGCGTCGTGGGTCAGGGGCGGCGGTATGCTGCCCGAACACACTACCCAGTTCCCCTTTGAATCCAGGCGTCCCGCCAGCTTGGACTTGAGTAGCTTGAAGCACTGTGGGTCTGTTTCGGGTCCTGCCTCGGATAGCAGGGTGGTTATGCTCTTATTGCGTTCCACTATGGCGACGTTCGTCCGTGTCTGCCCCTGGGTATGGATGAAATCATCCAGTATCCCGGCCTCGTTCAGGGATGCCTCTACAAACCTCCCCATACTCCCCGCCACGAATCCCATGGCCAGGCTCGACGTTCCCAGCGTCCGCAGCACTCGCGATACGTCAATTCCCTTGCCACCTGGGTCGGTGCGAACGCCGCTGACGCGGTTGGTTTCGCCCGGAACAAGCTCATCCAGCTCGACTGTCTTGTCGACGGCCGGATTCAGGGTCACGGTGATGATCAACGCTGCACCCCCTACGTGGAGGAGCCGGGGATTGCGGCCCCGGCTCCTCACCATCAGCTATCTGTACTATCACTTATCAGATTTCAGGCTCGATCAAGCCGTAGTCCCCGTCTCTTCTTCGGTACAGCACATTCACCTGATCGGTGGCCGAGTTGAGAAAGATGAAGAAGTCGTGGCCCAGCAACTCCATCTGATCGATGGCCTCGTCCAGGGTCACCGGCTTGTAGGCGAACTGCTTGGTCTTGACTATCCGAGGGCCTAACTCCTCCTGTTCCTCTTCAGGCTCCCGGCTTTCCGGGACGGCTGCCCTCGATGCGGCCGTTCGTCCTCTCCTGTACAGCTTCTCTTTGTAACGCGTTATCTGTCGGTGCAAGACGTCGGCCACCGTATCCACGGCGCTGTGGGGATCGCCCGCCTTTTCCTCGCCTCTGAGAATCGTCCCATTGGTGAGGACGGTCACCTGGATGATGTGGCGGTTAACGGCGTTCTTCGACATCTCTTTGGACAGCTCGACGGTTACGGTGGAGATGTTATCCAGGTAGCGATCCAGCTTGCCCAGTTTCTTCTCCACGTACTCGCGAAGAGGTTCTGACACCTCCGTGTTCTTGCCTTTAATGACTATCTGCATAATCGAATCGCTCCCTTCCTAGTCTGGCGCACAATCGAGGCACCTACTGGACATCGCCCTCCTTTGAACCCGGCGCTGCTTCTGGTGGTTCGGGTGGTGTTGTTCCCCCCAACTCTATGAGCTCAATCTCGTTATTGGTATAAATGCAGACGGAGGCCGCGATTTGCATGGCTACCCTGGCTATTTCAGCCGCGCCCATGTCCGTGTGATGCAAGAGGGCCAATGCGGCTGACTGGGCGTATGCGCCGCCGGAACCGATGGCCACTACGTTTTCATCGGGTTCTATCACTTCGCCCTCTCCCGACAGCACCAGGAGCTGGCCGGCATCCGCGACGATGAGCCAGGCCTGCAGCCGCCGCAAGTAGCGATCGGTTCGCCACTCCTTGGTCAGCTCGACGGCGGCTTTCCGCAGGTTGCCGTGGTAGTGTTCGATCTCGGCTTCGAACTTGTCGAAAAGGGTCAAAGCATCCGCTACCGCGCCGGCAAATCCGGCCAGCACGCGGTCGTGATAGAGCGTGCGAATCTTTTTGGCCCGGTGCTTCATCACAATGTCGCCTATGGTGACCTGGCCATCACCGGCCATCGCCACTCGGCCATCTTTCCTGACGGCGATCACCGTCGTCGCTCGTACTATCTCCGCTCCAGTCACTGCTGCACCACTCACGCTCGTTCCAGCGCCTCCAGCACTCTTTCAAACATCAAGCCAACCGGCGCCTGCTTCCCGGTCCAGAGCTCGAACGAGGCCGCGCCCTGGTAGACCAGCATCGACACCCCATTGATAGTTGTTGCTCCTCTTGCCCTGGCGTCGAGGAGCAACCTGGTAATGGGAGGATTATACACCAAGTCGAAAACTAGCGCTTCTCGACGGACCAGCTCGCCGGGCAGGGGGGACTTATCCGCCAATGCGGTATGCTTCATCCCTACCACGGTCGCATTGACGATCAGGTCACAAGCGTCCAGTATTCGCTGAAGGGCCGGCTCATGGTAATCGCCGAACGACAGTTCGCATTCACCGTCCAGCTTGGCCAGATCCCCAACCAGGCGTTCGGCCCGCGAGGTATCCCGATTGAGGAAAGTGATGCTGGTTGCCCCCGCCCGCACCAGCGACACGCCCACGGCACGCGCCGCGCCTCCCGCGCCCAGGACGACCGCCACCTTGTCCTCCCCGGTGTACCCCGCTTCGGTCAAGGATCTAGTGAAACCGTCCGCATCGGTATTCAAGCCAAAGAGCCTGCCTTCGTGGTTGACGATGGTATTCACCGCCCCGATCTCCCGGGCCCCGTCGTCGATCTTGTCCAGGAGAGACATGACCGCCTCTTTGTGAGGAACGGTGACGTTGGCGCCGACGCAAGAGGGGTCCTTCAACCCGGCGATCACCTCGCCGAGTCTCTCCGGAGGCGTCTCCCACGCCTGGTAGCGCACGGGCAAACTGTAGAAATCGAAAGCGGCCTGTTGGAAGACCGGCGAGAGCGAGTGCTTCAAAGGGTATCCGACTATTCCCGCTACTCTTGCTTTCCTGGAATTGCTCACTGACTACCTTCCCTCTCGGTATTTTGCCACATTCTGATTGTGTTCCTCAAGCGTGCGGGCAAACGCATGAGAGCCATCGTTCTTGGCCACGAAGTAGAGGTAGTCGGTCTTCTGCGGCTCGACGACGGCCATCAGCGAGGCCAGGCCCGGATTGGCGATGGGACCCGGCGGCAGCCCTTTGACGCGGTAGGTATTGTACGGTGAGTCCACCTGTAGGTCGCGGGTGGTAAGAGCCTTCTTCCAGTAGTCCGTCAAAGGGCCGGGAGCGGGCCCGGTTATGGCGTACTGCACGGTAGCATCGGCTTGCAGCGGCATTTCAAGCTTGATCCGGTTGAGAAAGACGCCGGCGATCAGTGGACGCTCGCCGGCCACCACCGCCTCGCGCTCCACGATGGAGGCCAGGGTGACCACCTGGTGGAGTGTCAGGTCCGACGCAGCCCCCTTCTGCCGCAGGGAGGAATCGAACCGCTTGTCGAAGGTTGCCAGCATCGTCCGGGTGACGTCCGTGGCTGTGGCTCCCTTCGGTATGTCGTAGGTATCCGGGAAAAGGTAACCCTCCAGCGACGCCCCTCGGGGACGACCTTTGAGGAAATCAAAGTCAAAGATGGCCTGGCGCACCAGACTGAGAAACTCCTCACGCCTGGCAACGCCCTTGCGCTCGATCAGATCGGCTATCTCCTCGGCTCGCCAGCCTTCGATGGTGGTTATCCTGGCCGCCAGCAGACGCGCCTCTCGGAGCTTGTCGATCACCTCGTTAGTGGTCATGTTTCGTCTCAGCTCGTACTTGCCGACCGTGAGTTGCGAGTCGGCGCCGCGCAACTGGGCCAGGACTCGGAACATGAAGGCGCTGGAGATGATGCCTTGCTTCTGCAGGCGGTCGGCGATGGTGGTGGCCGTTTCGCCTTCCTTTATCTCGAACTGGACCGGAGTTGGATCGTCGCCGGCTCGCCTATCAAATTGGCGAGCGACGGCCATGAGCGTTGCGTCCGACAGCGAGATTCGACTGGCGATGACGCATAGGGAAGCAGACAACATGAGGAACACCAGCACCAGGGCCGTGACAACGTAGCGCAAGAGAAATCATCCTCCCCTAGGATTGGCGGAAAGCAGCCGGCCGTTGTCGCAAAACGATTGGGTTAGGGCTGATGGTGAGCGCTGAGGGGGCAAATCCCCTCTCCCTTCGCGAAGGGAGAGGGTTAGGGTGAGGGTTCACCTCTCTACCCTCGCCTCATCCAGCATGCGTCCAGCGCCGTCGCTGTCTTCGCATCGGTGAATTCTCTCGGACTGCTTCTTTCCGCCAACTCCCTCACCCCAGCCCTCTCCCTCTTGAAGAGGGAGAGGGAGCTACGGCTTCTCCACCAAGAACCTGATTCAAGACCTGACGGCGCCCCATTTACGTGAAGAGTCAGGCCGTCGGGGCAAATCACACCGCAGAGATCAACCCTCCGACTGTTCCTCCAAGCGCCTGGCCTGGGCGCGGAGGAAATCCAGATAGTTTTGCAGCAAGAGGGTGGCGGCCACGGCGTCGATGCGGCCTTTTCGGGCTTCCCGCTTTACCCCGGCCTCGATCAACATCCGCTCGGCCTGGGCGGTGGTTAGCCGCTCATCCCAGTAGGTCACGGGAACGCCCAGCGCCCGGCTGACTTTGTCGCCGAAGGCCTGCACTTTCTCGGCCTGGGTGCCCAGGGTTCCATCCAGCCTGCGCGGCAGTCCGATGACCAGCTTCTCCACCTCGTGCTCGCGCACCAAATTTCCCAGGGTTTGCAGGTCCCGCGCCAGAGCGGTCCTGTGAATCACCGTCAGGTTCTGCGCGATCAGGCCTTCGGGATCGGAAAGGGACACCCCGATCCGCTTGTCCCCCACGTCCAGGCCCACAAGACGCACTCAGCGACCCCCTTGGTCGGTCTTTGACTGGGTCTTTGACTGGGTCTTTGACTCCGTCTTCGGCTCCGTCTTGGGCACGTTCTTCGGCGGGTTCTTCCAATCGCCCTCGATGATCACGTCGACCCTCAAAGCCCGCTTGGCCCAGTCCGGTTTGATGTCTATCTTCGGCTCCTTGGCCAGGTTGAGGGACTGCACGAGGTAGGCGCGGGCCTCGTCGGCCGTCTTCCAACGAACGTTCTCTCGCACCACGTTCTCGTTGATGCGCGCCACGGCCGAGCCCTCTACGGTGACCACAAAGCTGAGCACTTCCCCGTCGATCTTGGTTACCTGGGGGGGGTCGACCCGGTAGGCGCCGGGGGGAACGTAGTAGCCGGGGCGAACCCTGGGCTGCCAGACGCTCGCGACGAGGTCGTTCACGTCCTTGTCGCCGATCAATATGCCTCCGGCCCTGGCGCTCACTTTCAGATTCAAGACCTTGGCCTGCTCCCCTTCCTTCCTATCGTACACTTCTTCCAGGACGGTAAAGGAAACCGATTTTTCCGGCAACCGTTCGCCGCGCTTGCGTTCGGCCTCGAGCTTGGTGGTGGCATCTTTGTTGAGCTTCTCCATCGCGGCGGCCTTGGCGCGCTCCTTGTCGGCAGCCGTTATCACCGCTACTTCTCGCGCTCCTCCACCGGTGGTTGGCTCTTCGTTGAAGGCCACCAGCTTCGCGTCCAGCGCCCCCTCGATCTTGCTTATCTTTCCACGCTCCACGTTGCCCCGGGTACCCGGCTCGGTGGCGATTATCTCGATCTTGGCCGTCGATCCCTGGCCGGACCTTACCGTGACGTCTCCGGTCGTGGTGAAACGTATGTTGTCGGCGGTCCTGACGATGGTGCCTCCGGGGACGTTGATCTCCTCCCCTGACCGATTGGTGAAGGTGACCTGACCCTCCGATTTGGCGTTGGGCGTCTGCTGCCTTCCGGTTGTCGGCACCTGAGCGGAGGCCTCTAACAGAACATAGATCGCACGAGCGGGAATCTGGCGGCCGTTGGGGTCGAGCTTGGTCACCTGAGGATCGGCTTTCATCACGATAACGTCGCTAACCTTTTCCGAGACCGGCACCAGGGTAATCGTTGCCCCCGGGATGACCGCGTAGGCCATTCCCCCGCCGAGCACGAGCACGATGGAAAAGAGAACTACCCCAAATGTTCGGCCGGCGCGCAGGCGGAGATCGTAAAGGGCGGTACCGATCTTCCCCAGGGCCGCCGATTGGCGGCGGACGTAGTCCTTGTAGCCCTTCACGGTACGGAAGACCAACAGCCCTTCTTCCGACGCCAGACGTCGCACGGTAACGTCGCCGCTGACGACGGCCAGGTTCAGCGCCAGGTCGTCGGCCATTCTGGCCACCAGGCGTACGGCTACCACGGACCTGAGGGAGCGGTTCTCCAAGGGAACGACGATAGCGGCTCGGTTCCCGCTGATGGTCGTTAGCTTAGTGCGGATCGATGCTACTTCGTCATCAGCATCGAGGAAGACAACTTGCTCGATAAGTTGGTCGTCGGTCGGCAATATCTGATAGCCCCCGTGTTATCGGTTATTTGTCTGCTCGTCCATCTTTCTGGAGGGCTTCCTTTACCAGCGTCCTGGCTCGGTCCAGAGCGTCGCCGATCTTGCTGGCATCCTTTCCGCCTGCCTGTGCCACGTCGGGACGACCTCCTCCGCCGCCGCCCACCACGGAAGCGACCTGCTTTACCAGATTGCCTGCGTGCACTTGAACGTTGGGCGAAACCATCGCCACGAAACTGGGTTTGTTGCCGATGACGGAGCCCAGGACGACGACGCTGGGGCCCAGCTTGTCCTTGAGGAGATCGCCCATCTCGCGCAAGGCGTCCAGGTTCGCGGCCGGGACCTGCGCTGCCACCACTTTCACGCCGTCTAACTCTTGAGCTTTCGCCACCAGGGAATCGATCTGCTTGGCGGCCATGCCTCGCTGCAGCTGCCCGATTTCCTTGCGCAAGG
>JAMDCE010000219.1:0-2039 GCA_023489135.1 Chloroflexota bacterium | reverse complement strand
CAACTCACCTGCTGCACAAAGCCCTTCACGCCGTGCTGGGCCCTCACGCTCAGCAAGCGGGATCTCTGGTGTCACCCGACAGGCTCCGCTTCGATTTTGCCCAGAAGCGAGCTCACCCGCTCCTCGACTCGCTTCGTTTCCAGTCGCTGAGACAGGCGATCCAGCACAGCACGCTGTTCGGCCACGTACTCGTCGGCCGCCCTGCCGGCCAGGGCTTCGATGCGGCGCCAGCCGGAGCCGATGCTGGACTCGCCGAGGATGATGAACGTGCCGATGTCGCCCGTTCGGCCAACGTGGGTGCCGCCACATAGCTCGCGGCTGTAGTCGTCAATTACGACCATCCGGACCGTCTCTCCGTACTTTTCGCCGAAGAGGGCCACGGCGCCTTCTGACATCGCCTCGGAGTAGTTGGTGACTTTGGTCACCACGTCGTAGTTTGCCCGAATGCTTTCGTTGACGAGGCGCTCGACCTCGGCCATCTCTTCCCGGGACAGGGCCGTCAAATGGGCAAAATCGAAGCGGAGCCTGTCGGGTGACACCAGAGATCCCGCTTGCTGAGCGTGAGGGCCCAGCACGGCGTGAAGGGCTTTGTGCAGCAGGTGAGTTGAAGTATGATGTCGGGCAATAGCCTGTCGGCGAGCGCCATCTACCTTGGCGTGCACCGAATCCCCCACCTCGACGTAACCCTCGGCCACAACCGCCCGGTGCGAGATTATCGTGGGCAACGGTCTCTGAGTATCCGAGACCCGGGCCTTGCCTCCCTCGCCGGTGATCCATCCGGTATCTCCGACCTGGCCACCTCCCTCGGGGTAGAAAGGACTTTGTTCCAGCACGATCTCGACTTCCTGACCCGCGAGGGCCTTTTCCACGGGCCGGCCGTTGGAGACGATTCCAACGACCCTGGTGTCGGTTTCGATGGTCTGGTAGCAGAGGAAGGGCGTCTCGCCGACGGCGAGCTGCTCGTAGGCTTCGACGGCTTGCTTCGGACCCAGGCCGAACTTCGCCGCGGCGCGGCCGGTTTCCCTCTGCTTCTCCATCGCCCGGTCGAACCCCGCAAGGTCCACGGAAAGGCGGTTCTCTCCCGCCACCTCGGCGGTGAGCTCCTTGGGAAAGCCGAAGGTGTCGTACAGGCGGAAAGCGTCCTGTCCCGGAATCTCCTGGGCCCCTTGGGCTCGCAGCTTGTCGATGACCTCTGAAAGGTACCTGAGGCCCACGGCGAGGGTCTGGCTGAACTTCGACTCTTCGATGCCGATGACTTTGAGGATGAAGCTCTCCCGGTCCACCAGCTCAGGATAGGCATCGCCCATCAGGTCGATGACGGTCTTGGCGGTCTCTCCGAGGAAGGGCCTTTCCAATCCCATCATTCGGCCGTGCCTGATCGCACGCCGCAGTATGCGCCTCAAAATGTATCCGCGCCCTTCGTTGCCGGGCAGGACGCCATCCGCGATCAGGAAAGTGGCCGCGCGGCTGTGATCGGCCAGAACCCGCAGTGAGAAGTCGATCTTGCTATCGGCCCCGTAGGCAACCCCCACCAGCTCCTCGCCTTTAGCGATGATTGGCCGGAAGAGATCGGTCTCGTAAACGGATTTCTGACCCTGCAGCAGCATAGTCGCCCGCTCCAGGCCCATTCCGGTGTCGATGTGTTTGCGAGGCAGCGGCGTGCGAACCTTGTTCGCGTCCTGATAGAACTGCATGAAGACCAGGTTCCAGAATTCGAGGAACCTGGCGCAGTCGCAGCCGGGCCTGCAATCGGGTCTGCCGCAGCCGAAGTCGGGTCCGCGGTCGAGGTAGAGCTCTGAATCCGGCCCGCAGGGGCCGGTCTCGCCCGCCGGTCCCCACCAATTATCCTCCAGGCGCACGATGCGCTCGGCCGGAATTCTGGCGATCTTCTGCCACAATGCGTAGGCTTCGTCGTCGTCGGGGTATATGGTGACCCAGATCTGATCGGCCGGGATCTTCAATCGCCTGGTCGATAGCTCCCAGGCGAAGGTGATGGCGCCCTCCTTAAAGTAATCGCCGACCGAGAAGTTTCCGAGCAT
>JAMDCE010000373.1 GCA_023489135.1 Chloroflexota bacterium | reverse complement strand
GTCAATAACCACCGGGGTCACTACTTGGGCAGAGTGCTGCTCACGGGCGCGGCCGAGCCGAACACCGGTATTCCCGGGCCCGTTGGCGGATACACAACGGAGAGACTTCTGCGTGCCCCCGTCGAGGGAGTGCTCACGCCGGTGAGAACAATCGGGGACCAAGTGACGGAAGGCGAGGTTGTCGCCCGTGTTGGCGACGAGCCGGTGCGAGCCGGAGTGACTGGCGTTTTGAGGGGCCTGGTCCGCGAGGGCCTTCACGTGACCAAAGGGATGAAGATTGGCGATGTGGACCCAAGGGCCGCTCGCGACCACTGCTTCACCATCTCTGACAAGGCTCTCTCTGTCGGCGGTGGGGTATTGGAGGCCATTCTCTTCCTCCTTCATCGCAAGTTATGGGCAAATGGGCAATGGATTAGGGGTTAGGGGTTAGCGGTGGATATCGTCCTTTCTCCCATTGGCGTGGTGCGGTCGACCGTATCAGCTCTGTCAGAAATGCCCAGGCGCGGTGCACCGGCCAGCATTGAGGTGTTTCCCCACTACGTTGACGGGTTGCTCAAGATCGAAGGTAACAGCCACATTATGGTCATAGGCTGGCTCCATCAGTCTGATCGGAGCCTCCTCCGGGTGAACCGGTTGAGCACCGATGGCTTTGTCAGCCGCAAAGGGGTCTTTGCCTGCCGCGCCCCGGTTCGTCCCAATCCCTTAGGGATTACTACGGCGCGTTTGCTCAAGGTGAACGGCGGCCTTCTCTGTGTGGACGAACTAGATATGATCGATGGTACTCCCGTACTCGACATAAAGCCCCATGCGCCTGGTTTCGATGCCGTTTTCTCGGCGCGATCGGTTCGGGACATCTATTGGGCACCGTACCGCGATCCGGTTCGGACGCGCGAAAGTATGGTGGATGAAGCCGAGAACTTCCATGGCGAGCGCTGTGCAGGCCTGGCGCTGGGGGTGCAGATGATGTATCACGCTATGCGCACCTTCCAGGTGGCGGAGAAGAATGCTGGACTGGTGGTTACGGTTGGTCGAAACGGTTGTGTGGCTGATACTCTGCAGGCATTGTCCGGGGCGACATTTGGCAACGGCCGGCTTGAAGTATCCGCAGACCCCTTGTTCCGGTTGAGCTATCGTAACAGAGAATTGGTTTTTTCTTTGAAAGAGCGTTCCGGAGAGAGTCTTGAGAAGATCCTCACCCAGGAAGTCGACAGCCTGTTCGAAATCCGCGAAGTTAGGCGCGAATCCGGCGAGTTAAAGCCAGGGCCGGAGAAGGACGATTCGGTTCCGTGTCCGGTCACTCCATCTTTGTAGAGGCTGATATGAGAGATTCGTGGGGTTACAGCAGCGCCCAGGAAGTCGTTTTTGGCAGTGGTAGCGTCAACAAGATCGGTCGGATTGCCCGGAAGTTGAACGGTACCAGAGCGATGGTCATTACGGATAAGGCCATCGTTGAGGCGGGTTTGCTCGAGGCGGTGAAAGGGCCTTTGGCCGACTCGGGATTGGAGGTATGCGTCTTCGACGGTGGCGAGCCAGAACCGGCCATTCGGGTATCCGATAAATGTCTCGCCTTTGCCCGCGAGGCTAAGCCAGACACGCTGGTCGCTCTCGGTGGTGGCAGCAACATCGACATCGCCAAGGCGGCGGCTGCGCTCTTGAAGTACGGGGGGGCACCTGCGGATTATTTTGGAGAAGGCAAGGTGCCCGGGCCGGTTCTACCCATCATCGCCGTTTCCACAACGTCAGGTACGGGTTCTGAAGTGTCGCCTACGGCTGTCCTGACTGACGAGGAGAAGAATCTCAAGATCGGAATGTCCGATAACTACTTGCGCCCGAGGGTGGCGCTGTTTGATCCTGTTCTGACTTTGTCCATGCCTCCTGGGGTTACTGCGGCTTCCGGCATCGACGCTCTCTGTCATTCCATCGAGGCCTTTACGGCGATAGACTACCGGTACTTGCCAGCCACCGAAGACACGGTGCTTTACCACGGCAAGAACCCACTGGCGGACGTTCTGGCGATAGAGGCGATCCAGCTAATCTCCGAGAACTTGCGTTTGGCCGTTCTCCAGGGGAAGAATCTAGAGGCCAGAGAGAAAATGGCTTTGGCCAACCTCACCTCGGGTCTATCCTTTACCAACGCCGGGGTGACCGCAGTTCACGCCCTCGCCTATCCGGTTGGAGCGCTCACTCACGCGGCGCACGGGGTCGTCAACGGACTCCTCCTGCCCTACGTCATGGAGTTCAACATCCCGACTCGGCCTGCCGAATATGCTTACATCGCGGAGTTGATGGGAGAAAACATAGATGGACTCAGTGAATTCGAGGCGGCCAGTCTCTCCGTCGAAGCGGTCAGGTCCCTGGAAAGCGACATCGGGTTGCCGCAGCGCTTGAGCGAAATCGGCGTGCGCGAAGAGCACCTTAAGGGTCTCGCCGAGGCCACCATGGGGGTCACCAGATTGCTTCGAGGGAACCCTCGCAAGGTTAGCGTCCAGGATCTCGAACAGATTCTCAGGAATGCCCTGTAACGGAATTCGTGTTCAGACTTACGCCAAAAACTAGGAGGTAGTTTGATGGTCGTCGAGACCCAGAAGCGGGAGAAGCGGAGAGTGGCGTACGTGCCCAATCCGTCGATTCCCGAGAAGAACTGCACCGGTTGCCGCCTGTGCGAAAACATGTGTTCGCTTCGAAACGCTCAAGTGGCCAACCCGAAGAGAGCGAGGATTAGAATCGCTTCCAGGGAACCGGCTATCGACATTCCGATGCCTTGCATGCAATGCACGGACGAGCCCTGTGCGAGAGTCTGCCCGGTCGATGCCTTTAAGCCCCATCGCCGGTTTCACTTTTCGGTCGTCGACGAGGAGAAATGCATCGGCTGCGGACTATGCGTCGACGCTTGTCCCTTCGGGGCCATTACCATCGATCCGACGTCCGCGGTGGCAATTAGGTGCGATCTTTGCGACGGAAACCCATGGTGCGTCAAGTACTGCCCGACCAAAGTTCTGGCGATGACCACCGAAGCAGCGGTCGCTCAGGGAAAGCGCGACGAACTTCTGGAGCTACTGGTAAGAACTGAATCGAGCGTCCTGCCCGAGATGCCAGCGACTGAGAGCGGAAAGGAAGGCAAATAGATGAGTGAGTTCAGAGGTGCCTACGCTGGCAGGATTCTCCGTGTCGACCTTTCCAATAGATCCATAGACGTCGAGCCGTTAAAGCGAGAATTCGTGGAAGCGCACATCGGCGGGCGAGGCATCAGCTCTCGCCTACTGTACGACGAGGTCGTGCCGGGCAGCGATCCCTTTGACCCGGCTAACCCTTTGATCTTCTCGGTCGGCGCACTTTTCGGAACCCCCGTGCCCGCGGCCAGTCGGACCACCGTTGCGGCAAAATCCCCCCTCAGCAATTTCCACGGCGATGCGCATTCCGCCGGAGGCTTCGGCGCATCCTTGCGTCAAGCTGGCTACGACGCTGTTGTTCTCACAGGGAGAGCTTCGGAACCAGTCTACCTGATTATAGACGATGGAGAAGTCAAGA
>JAMDCE010000005.1 GCA_023489135.1 Chloroflexota bacterium | reverse complement strand
TTCAGACTCTAGTTCCTCCTTCGCCCGAAACGCTCCTCGGCCAAAGCATCTGGGAAGTACTTCCAGAGTCCGTCGGCTCAACCTTCTATAACGAAATTCAGCGAGCGGTGGCGGAGCAGGTCACCGTCAGTTTCGAGACCTTCTGGCGGCGTCCGGGTTTATGGGTGGAAATCCACGCCTATCCATCCAAAGATGGGTTGTCGATTTATCAAAGGGATATCACAGAGCGCATACGGGCGAAGGAGGAACTAGAGTCTGAACGGGCCCGTCTGGAGGCTGTGCTTCGCCAGATGCCTGCCGGCGTGGTCATCGCCGAAGCCCCCTCTGGCAAGATCATCCTCGCCAATGAGCAGATGGAGCACATCTGGCGCCAGCCATTCCTGAGAGTTAACTCCATCGAGAAATACCGCGAATACTTGGGTTTCCATCCCGATGGTTGCCTCTACGAAGCGGCCGAGTGGCCCCTCGCCCGCTCCATCGCCGGTGGCGAGACCGTTGTCGGCGAAGAGATCGCCATAAAGCGAGGAGACGGAACGAGAGGCGTAATCAGCGTGAACTCCGCGCCAGTGACTGACTCCGAAGGCCGCACCGTCGCCGCCGTAGCGGTCTTTCAAGACATCACCGCCCTCAAGGAAGTGGAGCGTCTCAAGGGGGAGTTTGTCTCCATCGCTTCCCACGAGCTTCGCACTCCGGTTACTTCTCTCAAGGGCTACTCTCAGACGATTATGCGTCGACGTTCGCGGCAGCTCTCTGACCCAGAAAGCGATCTACGGGCTCTGAGGGCCATTGAGAAGCAGTCCGACAGGCTGGTCCATCTGATCGATGAACTGCTGGAGGTATCGCGCCTTAATGTGGGGCAACTGGAACTCCATCGCGAAAGCGTGGATCTTGGCCATCTGGCTGGGCAGATCATCGATCATCTGAGCGTCACCACGGAAAAGCACCGCCTCAGGCTGCAGTGCCAGAGGCCGGTGCTGGTGGAGGCTGATTCCGGCCGAGTGGAGCAGGTGCTGGTCAACCTCCTGACCAACGCTATCAAGTACTCCCCCGATGGCGGAGATATCGACGTCGCCATCCTCCCGCGAGAAAGCGAGGTCGTGATATCAGTACGAGATCGCGGAATCGGCATTCCGCGGGCAAGGCAAGTGCAGCTCTTCGAGCCGTTCTACCGTGCCCACCGCGGCGCTCAGCAAGATTTCGGCGGCATCGGTCTGGGCCTGTACATCAGCCGCCAAATCATCGAGCGCCATGGTGGCGATATGTGGATGCACAGCGAAGAGGGCGCCGGCAGCACCTTCCACTTCACGCTGCCGCTTGTGACACGAAGACTCAACAAGATCTCCCCACCCCAAGAGGACACCCTCGAGAGATCCCCGCTCACTTCGTAGCCCACGAAGTTGGAAGTGGTCAGCCGCACGCTCGGTGATCATCTCAATGAATGGTTTGTCCATAAGCCACGGCCGACCGTAGTACCAATCTCCTCACTTACCCCCGACCAAAGTCCTAACATTCTGGATAGTGTCCCGCGCTGGCCCTGGGCTATAATTGGCTTGTTGGACGGCGCCCGGCCAGGCTAGCAGTATTGCTTCCTGACATCTCGTTCTCGCGCGCCTCCTGTTGGACAAGCTGCACCAGGAAGTGCGCTTGGGTAAGCGAAGGAATCGGATCGGAGAGGACTGAGCTAATTGCGCTACTGCCTCCATTGCGGAACGGACGTCAAGCAGGGAACAACATTATGCAGTAAATGCGGCGCCCTGGTCGTTCCTGATCCCACCCTGTCTGCGGAGCCGGAAGACACTTTAGCCACCAGCACCGGCACCGGCGACCCGGCCGCCGTTTGGTCACAGCGTCTCCCCGCGCTGGCGATCTACGGCTGCGCTGCCGTCGCCTTCGTCGTCTTCCTGGCGCTGGCTTTCGCCACCGGCGACCTGCGCTACATCGGCGTTCTGCTGATAGTATTGGCCGTGCTGGCCAGCATCCTGGTGGTCATTTCCAGATCGCAACACACCACCATTCCGCTGTTTAGCTCGACCGTTCGCCCCCTTGCAGTCGGTGGCTGGGTCTGCCTGGCAATCCTCGGGCTGGCCGGAATTGCCATCGCCCTGGCCGCTTCCCCACCGCAGCCCAAGGTTGCTACCAGCGCGGCCGCAGGCTTACCGGTCACACCCACCGCCACGGTAGAGCCTACGGCCACGACCCAGGTTGAGTTGGCCGCCACCGCAACGGCTAACAAGACGACGATCAATCAGCCAGGAAAGGCTGCTTCCACACCCACCAGGGTGCCAGCCACCTCCCCTCCCTCACCGACGGCGACTCCGGTTCCTCCCCAGAGAGTCAAGGCTCAGGTAAGCAGGGTGATCGACGCCCAGGCCATCGAGGTCGTAATCGGAGATCAGACCTTCCAGGTGCGCTACCTGGGGGTCGAAGCGCCCAACGCCGAGGATGGCCGCAAGGCGGTGCAGTATTTCGGTAAGCAGGCCATCGAGAAGAACCGGGAACTGGTGGAGGGAAAGACGGTTGAGCTGGAGAAAGACCTTTCTGATCAGGACACCGCAGGCCGGCTTCTACGGTACGTTTGGTCGGGAGAAAGGCTGGTGAACTATGAACTAATCCGTTGGGGCAGCGCTTACGCATCCACCGCCCCACCAGATGTGAAGTACCAGGAGTTGTTGTGGGGAGCGGAACGGCAAGCGCGCGAGGAAGGGCAAGGTCTGTGGGGAGCACCCCCGACCGAGGAGCCTACGGCCACTCCTTCGCCTACGGCCACCCCATCGCCAACGCCCAGCCCAACCCCGACGGACGTCCCCCCTACGGCCACGCCCACAACGCCTCCACCGCCGCCCACGGAAACACCCACGACACCGCCGCCACCGGAACCCACGGCATCTCCAACCGTCGCGCCGCAGGTCGCCCCAGCCCCCCCGGTTTCCACACCGCCTGGAGTGATCACCTCCACCACAGACCTGCGCTAAGCTTACCGGTGAAATGAGTCTCGACGGCATCGAGTCTTGGTTAAGGATTGGAAACATCTTGACGTCAGAACGGTGACTGAGTTATGGTATACTCATCGATCTCCTGAGCACAATTGGCGCTTTCACATTAAACCCGAGACGTCATTGCCAGATCGATAGTCGATCTACCGCTCCCACCAGAGGGTAAATGTGAAAAAGTTTCTAGGCCTCCTGCTCGTGGTCACCATTCTTCTTCCTCTCCTCGCTTCCTGCGGCGAGGAAAAGGCAACAGAACGCCGAGGGGCCGGTTCGTCAGCAGAGATTGAACCCTCCTCAGCCGAGGAAACGTCCGAGCCCGCTGAGACGGCCGTCGGTGCTACACCCGGTCCGACTGGAAGTTTGCCAGACCTCCCGGCAGGTAAGCCGGTGCGCCTGATATTCATCCACCATTCCACCGGCGAGAACTGGCTAGCCGACGATAACGGCGGACTCGGCCTCGCCCTCCGCGATCATAACTACTTCGTCAGCGATACCAACTACGGCTGGGGCCCCGACTCCATCGGCGATACCACCGATTT
>JAMDCE010000580.1:2657-3511 GCA_023489135.1 Chloroflexota bacterium | reverse complement strand
CGCAATCTGCTGTAACTGACATTTCGTCTGCGAGGTTCGGCAAGTATACCATACTTACGTATTTTTCCGACAGATCAAATTGACCGCCTCGTACCCTCGGACAGTAGCAGGCTAATAGCGCTTCAAAGACCCTGCTGTTGAAAAGGGACAGATATGCCCATGGAAGCTCGGAATGATGGAAATCCAAGTCGTCGCTTTCCTCCTTCCATATCCAGCCGAGGCCTTGAACGACTACGTAATCGCCTTGCTTGTCATAGGCAAAACTGCCCACTTCACCGTAAGACTTGCTGACAAGCTTGCTTGCAAAGCCATGTTGCCAGTTTCGCTCCCAGATCAGTTTCCACCACTGGTTTGGGTCCACTCGAGGTCGCGATTTCAGAATGTCCCGAACAGGTCGCAGGTAGTTCGCGTAGTATGTCGGTAATCGGCGTTGAAGTTCATCTTCGCTGTGCAATAGGAGCCCAGTGTCGTCGTAAGGATAGAATACAAACTCTGAGTTACAAAGCTGCCCATTCTGGATAGTGGAACTGCTAGCAGCAGGCCTGAAAAAGCGTCGTTCCCGTGGAGGCAAAAGGCTATAGTCCGCTCGAGAGATCACGAATGTCTTGTCTCTTCCTGTCTTTGTGCCTTGACGGACATCGAACAACTTGTCGACTGTGCTCATATTCATCTCGCGGAGAGTATCAAGCAGCCTATTCTGCTTTCTTGAGCGAGGCAACCAGTTTGCTGCGTTAATAATGCCGCGATTGCTTTCGAATACCTCCCAGCCTTCCTCCTGCTCCACCGCTGACCCATAACTCAGCCGCCTTAGTCCGCGAATCGCAGCATCCTCGGAGCCTGATTCCGCAACAATC
>JAMDCE010000580.1:0-2647 GCA_023489135.1 Chloroflexota bacterium | reverse complement strand
GCAACAATCACCATACCCATTGAAACGCCCGAGTAAGCATGGCTCAGAGCAAGACAGCAACTCTTCGCGCCACTGGATGCCCGATTTGGTTTCGAATAATGCAGATGGCATAACCGAAGCGACCACACCGCCATCTCGCACTTGCTCTACAGCTTTCCAGATAAAGGCCATGGCCTTGTCTGCGCGGCCAGCGTATAGGTGGTCCAGCGTTTGGATGACCTCGTCACGCTCACATGCAGCCATGCTTTCCCAGGAAACAAAAGGTGGATTCATCAAGATAACGTGGTGACTACCCCACTGCCTCTGTAGGGCATTTGCCTTGATCACTTCTCTGTTCAATGTGATCCCGCATTTGGCTGCATCATTCTCCGCTTGTGCCAGACAGAACCTGGCCATGGCACAGGAAATGGAGGATACATCCATACCGTTTAGATTTACGGTTCCCTTGAATCCCCTGAACTCCAACTCTCGCAGGGCTTCCAGCAAGAACACACCTGATCCACAAGCGGGGTCTAGGATACTAATAGAACTGTGAGTACTGAAATCTCCAAAGGCTTCGAATGCCTGCTGCACCAGTAGCCGAGCTAGCGTCGTAGGGGTAAAGCGAACATCACGGCTGGTCGCGTTCGGGGAAGACCGGTCTTCTCCAATGCCTGGCAACACAAACTGGTCACGCTCAATCGCGAAGTGGGCCTCTTGGTATAGCTGACCGGCAGCATGCCTCAGGAGCAGATCAGGATTTAGACGTGCCTGGCTGATCGGCTCCGGATTCAAGAAGAATGACAACAGATCGCCCAGACTACAGTCACGGCTGGACGCCTCTACTGCGTTCGCCTCAGCTCCAGCCAAAGACTCAAGGCCAATTGCGTCTATAGCTTGACCAACAGTCCGACATTCAAGTAATTCCTTTTTGTCGAGCGTGTTCTGCCCTACAGCTGAAACACCTATTAACAGCGAGTTGAAAATGCGTATTGCATCCAACGTGTCTTTAGCGGGCAGAACAGCCCGCAGATGCCGGAATGCTCGCAGTACGTGAGAAATGACATCTACTCCTCGCGGAGCTGGTGCATCTTCCAGCAACTCAAGGAGTTTCTTTGCCCCCTCCGAATGAGTCGGCAGTCGAAATCGACGTGTGTCCTGGGTGTCCCATCTGCGCAAAGTCATCTGCTCGAGGTGCTTGTCGAGAATCAACATATGCCGGATGTTGGAAGACCACGACCAAGACAGCGGCATTGGGTCTGTCGCCAAGCCTCCATCATCACACGCAGATATGGCAAAGCTCGACCTCTGGCCATCTAGCAGGACAGTATGTTTATCAGGTTCTTCATTTGCGCACCCGAATAGTGGAACTGGTACAAGCCCCAGAACGGCCGCCCATTCTCGATGATCGAGAGGATTCCATTCTCTCATACTAATCATCTCCTTGCATCCCTTTCCCACAGGCAGAGCAGATGGGCCTACTCTTACATGAAATTCTACAATGGCCTAGTCAGCCCAGCGGCAGCACGAAATGGCAACTGCCCCTCTATAGTATAATCGGCAGTGGATAGAAATGCAATTACGTACCCATTACTAATTCATTACAGTTTTGTTAACATGCCGAGGCGCTCTTCTATGCTGCGAGAACGGCGACACTTACGAAGTTATCAATACGACCTGCCGTCAGTTCCCGCAGCCTCTGAACGCAACCACCACCACAAACGCCCATCCCCTCACCTCAGCGCCTCACGCGCCTCCTTGAAAAGATAGATAACAATCACAAGGCCGGCCAGCGGGTCCGCCCACCACAAACCGAACAGATAGTTCAAAGCCAGGCCCATGAGCAAGGCAACTGATAGCAGAGAACAAGCGAGGGTTTCCTTTGAGTCGGCAATGAGGCTGTCACTCCCTATCGCCACTCCCACCGCAAGCTTCATCCGGTAAAGAACAGGCATGACAATCAGCGAGGCTACCGCTATGGCGATCCCGAGCAGGCTCTGCTCCGGCGACTCGTGCGTCGCCAACTTCCAAACAGACTCGTACAGCACGTAACACCCAAGCAGCACGAAAGTATAGCCGACCAGCTTTACCGCGGTGCTTTCGGACTCTTCTTCCGCATCTTCCGTCGCTCCGTCCGGCTGACGGAAACGCCATACCATCACCGCGCCCGAAAGTGACTCGAAGAAGCTATCAAGCGCGAACCCCATCAGTGCCACACTGCCTGCGGCAACGCCTGCCGCAATAGATAGCAGTCCTTCCAGCACATTGTATCCAACCGTTATGTATGAGAGCAGTAACGCTCTCTTCAGGGCTCTCGGTCTATCCATACGCCTACATGTTACCCCAGTTGATGGTGTTTCGGGATTTGAGGAGCGAAGACAGGCGCAACTAAAGAGAGCTAAAGTGCCCAACCGCTCCGGAAACCCCGAAACGAACTCGACCCACCAATCCACCATCAAACGCCACTACCACGTCATCCCGAGCGGAGCGAACGCCACCGTCAAGTCATCCCAGGCGAAGCGAACGCTACCACTTTGTCATCCCGAGCGGAGCGAATGCGCAGTCGAGGGATCTGCTTTTGCACCAAAGCCCCCTCCCCAAGCTCAGATTCTGCCTCGTTAACAACGGGTGAACAAGATTTAGCTGAAGTTTCTTTTTTTGATAGCTG
>JAMDCE010000349.1 GCA_023489135.1 Chloroflexota bacterium | reverse complement strand
TGGGAGGCGAGTATTTGATCGCGTTGGTGACCAGGTTCACCAGAACCTGCATCACGTTCTCCGGGTCCGCGTCCACGGTCGGCACGTCTGGCCTGACGAGTACCTCAATGATGTGCTCGTTCGCGTTGCCGGCGAGCATCCGCGAGCAGTCGGCCAGCAGTTTGGGCACGTCGAGCTCCTGCCTGTTCAGCGAGAAATGTCCCGCCTCGATCAGCGAGGCGTCCAGCAGGTTCTCTGTGGCGTTCCGCACCTGGTTCGAGGCATAAACTATTCCCTGGAGCAGGTCGTTGCGCTTCTCTGCGTTCAACCTATCGCCAAGACGAAGCAGCACCTGAGCGTTGCCGCCGATGACGGTTACGGAGGATCGCAGGTCGTGAGCCACCGAGCCGACAAACTGCATCGTAGTCTCGCGAAGCCTGTTCAGTCGGGAGTTCTCCTCTCTCAGTTGATCGTTCGTCGCGATCACGGAATTGAAGGCAAGCATCAATTCCAAATTCCTGTCTCTATCCTTCCGCGCCGCCAGGGCAGCGCGCACGACGTGGCGATCGAAAATGGCGACCAGAAGGCCCACGCCCAGGTAGAGAACAGCCTGCGACGTGAGGTGGAGAGGGCTGGCCAGCGGACGGCCCTTCAGGGCATACCCAAATAAGATGAGGAGAAGGAGCGACGACGAAGAACTTGCCAGCGCCCCGGCGACGCCAAGAAACGCGGCTGCTAGTATAACGCTAACGACGTAGAAGTCTTCCAGGAGGTAAGTAGGCAAGCCAAAGTAAATGGCGGCGCTAAGCAGAATCTGAAGCGTGAATACAGCCAGGCTGACCCAGGTTTTACGAAGGGTATCCGATCGCGTCTGCATAAGCCGCGGCCTCTCATCCCCATGCAGTCGTCCAGCCAACGAGCAATGCACGGATACCTTACGTGTGCCTCAGGTGCGAATCAAGAGTTCATCATATTTGCAGAAATCATACGCCTCTCCAGACGAAAAGTCAAGCGGTTGCGCACTATTATCTTGCCAAAACCGCCACATCAAGCGTAAAAATAGTATACAATTCGGACCTGAAAAGGTATAATATACCCACCAGTAAGGAGTAGCGAAGGGGAGGGGAGGTTGATGGCGAGATGACACCAGGAAGTATCAACGCTTTAGACGCGGTCAACATTGCCATTCAGATGGAGAGGGACGGGCACAAGTTCTATCGCGAAGCAGCGGCGCAGATAGAGGATGACAACGGCAAGGATATATTCACGAAGCTAGCCAACGACGAGCTTGCGCATCTATACTGGTTGATGACCGTTCGCCAGTCCTTGGTCAGGACAGGACAGTTCGGCGAAGTGGAAGCGCTCTTGAAGGAAGATCAGCCGATAGATCACAACGTTTTCGAAGGGTTCCCGGCGGTGGCCCACGGGCTCGAGATCGAACCTGGCTCGCGCGAACTGGACGCGTTTGAGATGGGCATTCAGGCTGAAAAAGACGCTGTGGCTTTCTACTTGCAGGCCGCGGAGACGACCCACGACCTCGGCGGAAGGTCCCTGTTCAAGCGCCTTGCCGAGTGGGAAGAGGAGCACGTGCGTATCCTCGAGGCCGAGCGCGACTACCTGGAGAACAACGGCGTCTGTCTCGGAATTGCCGAGTTCCATCTCGAAGGTCCCGAATATATGAGGTGGTGGAGGCGATAAGGGCCTTGCTCGCACGTTTCTTGACAATAACGGGCAGGCGATGTTAGACTTGTCATGTGGCATCGGTCAAGGGATCGACAGGCCTCCATTCTCGTGAGGAGGAGGTAGCAGGTCTATGTATCCGATGAAGAAACCTCACAAAGTTTACGGAGTCTGGCAAGTAGACTTCTAGAGCCCTGCGCAGCGACGCAGGGCGACCACGACCTCAGGCTATACCCCGAAGTGCCGATGGCCGAGAAACCTATCAGGTTCGGGCCATAAGAGACGGGTCTGAATGACCAGTGGGGTAGATGTCCTGATAATCGAAGAAACGCGTGCCCCGCAAATTGCGGGGCACCCTTTTTTGCTCGATATCCACTGCGGGCAGGGCGGATGACAGCATGGCAGGGAAAGTCTTCTCAGTTCTAACACCTTGGGCGCGATTCATCGCGCCCAGCCCTCCGAGCCTGCAGTCAAGACCGGCACTACGACGCGTCTAGTGGCTTGTTCATGGGCTTTGTCTTGGCAAACTCCAACAACTTCATCAGGGCGTCGCGCACCTCCGGCTCCGCTTTTTCAGCCGCGTCCTTGACGAGCTTCTGATCCTTAAAAAGCTGCTGGCCCATTACCGACATGCCGTTGATCGACTGTATGATCGTCACCCGTTTCTGCAGGCCGATCTCTCGATTGAGCATGGATGCGAGAAAGTGCTTGGTGAAGTGCCAGCTCCAACCCATTCGCAGCAGCGCTTCCGCGGCCGGCACCCACATCCATTGTGGGTACTTCTCTGGCGCGCGGGCGATGGCTTCTAACGTGACCCTTGCCGTGACCCCAGCCGCTAATACGCCCAGCGCGGTGATGCTTCCTCTGACGACCAGTGGATGGCGTTCTCGCCACAAGCGCTTGCTCAGAGTACGCGCGATCTCTTCGCTCTGGCTCTCATCCAGGTTATCTGCTAGTTTGCGCAGTCGGCCGATAGACTCCAGAAAGGCCTTGCCGTTGCCTTTCTCCAGGCCGTCTACGATCTCCCGACTATCCTCTTCCTCCTGCCACTTGGACATGGCAACCGCCCCTCCAGGACTATGCTTGTTAGCTATGTAAAGTCAGGTGTAATTCTACCCTAAAGGCTCGCTCACGTGCAAGGTTTTGGATGGGAGCTACTCGGCAACGACGAGGTCGACGTGTTCGACGTGCAGTATCTCACGTCCCAGAAGCTTTCGCACGGTTTGCCGTAAGGCCTCGGCATCGCCGGTTGTGAAGTAGCGCACGGAGCCAGAGGTAGAGCGCGAAGAGTCAAGGCCGTTGGCTGCCATCACCCTGCCCACCTGGCGAGCCACCGCGGGCGCTGGATCGACGACATTGATGCCAGCCCCAGTCGTTTTCTGTATGAAGCTTTCTATCAGCGGCCGCAGAAACGGGTAGTGGGTGCAGCCAAGGACGAGGGTATCTATCTGGTCCTGCAATAGCGGCGCAACGTATCGCGCCACGAGTCCCTCCGCCTCGGCTCCATCGATCTTTCCTTGCTCGACGAGCTCAACCCAGCCGGGGCAGATCTGGCGAACGACTGCCGTATCACTCGCGAACTTTTCGATCAGGTCGTCGAAGATCGCAGCCTGGAAGGTGGCGTTGGTTGCTAGCACGCCGATGCGCTTGCTCTGCGTCGTTTGGGCGGCTGGCTTGACCGCGGGCACGATGCCCACGAAGGGCACCGAGAAGTTCGCCCTCAGATAGGCCAGGCTGGCCACCGAGGCCGTGTTGCAAGCCACCACGATGAGCTTCGCGTCATTGGCCAACAGGCACTCGACGATGGATCGAGAAAGCTGGCGTATCTCCTCGGCCGACTTGGCGCCATATGGACAGTGGGCAGCATCGGCGAAGTATAAGA
>JAMDCE010000679.1 GCA_023489135.1 Chloroflexota bacterium | reverse complement strand
TTGGCCCTGCGGATCAACGAAGTACTAGATGTGGGCACGTTAGGGCTTCGCTCCGCATTTCGCACCAGAAACTAACTAGTAGGGACTGGAGCTCAACTAGTCAGAACGGGTCATGCGCCGGTAGTTATCCCGGGTTTTGGGCTATCAATGTGATAGCCCGTTTTGGTTCTCCAAAAACGACTAGAACGGGCGATAGACGCCACGGAAGAGTATGCCTATGATGGACATTGTATACACGTGGACGGTGGAGCGGAAATTGTCTGGGCCGGAGAAGCAAAGTACCGGCGAAGGGAGGCCAGGAAATGAGGGGACTGCCTGTTCTAGCACTGCCAGCAGTAGTTGCAGTGGCGGCCGCAGTGGTTATTGCGACCGCCAAGCCATCCACCGATTGGCAGGGATATCGAGACCCAGCGGATGTCTTCAAACAGGATGTCGCAGTGGCCGATTGGCCGCGTTACTCTCAGGATATCCAGCCCATCTTCGATCGTTACTGTGTGGAATGTCACGGCCCCACCAGGGCGGAAGAAGGCCTACGTTTGGACAGCTACGACGGGGCGATGAAAGGAACCCACTACGGCCCAGTTGTCATCCCGTTTGAGCCAGATTTCAGCACGCTCATCGCCCAGCTCAAGCACCGAACCGCTCGTGAGCTCTGGATGCCGCCTGGGCAGGATTTGAGCACCAACCGGATCACGAACATCGAGACCTGGGTGAAACTGGGGGCCAGAAATAGCTAGAACTTTGCCATAACGAAGATTGGGCGGCCCGAGGGAAGAGATGAGCGGACCACAAGAGACTTACGGTCTCACGGCGAAGACAAGGGGCAACAAGCTCGATGGTAGGGTGTCCTTGTTGCGGTGGATCTTGCCAGTTGCCATCTTCATCTCTGTCGTGAGTTATGAGACCGCCAAGCATGGTCTCGGAGTCGCTCACCCAGCAGAAGACGAAAGCTTCGGGCTCTATTACGTTGTCGACGTCATCTTCTTTGGAGGTTTGGGGCCCATCGTGGTGTTCTTGGCGCTTACTTGGATCGTCCAGAGAGTGGTCGAGAGGGAGCAGGCCGAGCAGAGGTTGGCAGATGTCTACCGGGACCTCACCCGCTACACCGAGCAGCTGGGCCTGCTGAACGAGATCAGCCAGAGCCTTGCCTCGAAGGTGGATCTCGAGGGAATTCTGGATCTGGTAGTGCGGATTCCAGAACAGTTGGTGGACGCAAAGGGGGCTTCCGTTTTCCTGCTGGACGAGGCTACGGGCAAGCTGTCGCAGGCCAAGAGCCACGGGATAAGCGAGGATTTCGTATCGACTACCTTTGCCGACGACGATGTCAACTGCTCCCGGACTCCGCCTGGCCTTGGCGAAGGGCCGCCGCACCTGTCTCTGCTTCTGGGAAGAGGGAGCCAGGTAATTGGAGCGCTGAACGTCCACCTCTCTCCAGATCATTATCCCAGCGAAACCGAAATGAAGCTCCTCGGCACCATCACTAATACGTCTGCTGCAGCGATAGAGGGCGCGCGGCTCAGGGCTCGTGACCTTTTAACTCTGTACGAGGTTGACCGAAGTATTCGTGCAGAGCCGAATCTCGACCGGCTCTTGAATGAGATTCTGAGCAAGGTGATTCTGGTTTGCGGGGCAGATTGTGGTGCAGTGCTTTTGTATGACGAAGGAAATGCCGAATTCAGTGTCCAAGCCGCCGCCAGAGCCAATGGAAGAGCCTGCGACGACTGTCCTGAGGTTGGCTGGGGGAAAGCAAACTGGACGAGAGAGGTGAACGGCCCGCTGTTGTTGCTCGATCTCCGAGAGGGGTCTCCTTGTCGTTGCAGCGGCCGGCGGCCGCGGGGAATCAAATCGCTGATGTGTATACCGATGGTCGCGGGTGACCGGGTGGTGGGTGTCATCGCCTTGGGACATCACCTCCCAGGCGTCTTTTCTAAAAGCCAATTGAGCCTCCTCTCGGCGATTGCCAGCCAGGTCGCCCTGGTTGTCCGAAACGCTCAGCTTTATGTTCGCTCGGAAGAGCAGGCGATCGCCGAGGAGAGAAGCCGGATTGCCAGGGAGGTCCACGATGGGGTAGCGCAGGACCTGGCCTTTCTGATGCTGAAGGCCGATCTGTGCTTGGACCTCTCAGGCGACGATCAGGAAGAACTGCGGGATGAGCTTAAGGCTATCAGGCGCGGCCTTTTCCAGAACGTTCAGGAGATCAGAAGGGCGATACTGGCTTTGCGTCCAATTTGGCTGGAACGCGAAGGCTTAATGCCAGCTCTTCGCAAGTTCGTTCAGGATTTCGAGGAGCAGACTAGGCTGCAGGTCGAGCTCTCCCTTTTAGGAAGGCCAAAGCAACTCAGCAGTGAGTTAGAGTCTGCCCTCTTTCGCCTGGTGCAAGAATCCCTGAACAACGTAGGCAAGCACGCAAATGCCAAGAGGGTTGGGATTAGCCTCGATTTTAGGCCAATAGGTACTGTTGACGTGGAGATAGAGGACGACGGCCGGGGCTTCGATCCCGCCGCGGTGGCGGCCGGGGCGCGGACATCAGGTGGACTCGGGCTTCTTCAAATGAAGGAGCGGTTGGAAGCGGTCGGAGGGAATCTCACTATCGCCACGAGGCTGGGAGAGGGTGTACGGGTTGAGGCGGTGCTGCCGCTAGATGGCTGAGAAATGGAGCCGACGATGAGCGCTGGAAGGATTAGAGTGATCCTGGCCGACGATCACACCCTTTTCCGACAGGGATTGAAGCAACTTCTGGAGAGACAGGGCGATCTCGAAGTGGTGGGGGAGGCCAATGATGGGCTGGAGGCTGTGGAGAAGACCGATTTTCTGGACCCTGACGTTGTTCTCATGGATCTCAATATGCCTGGGATCGACGGGATCAAGGCGACCAGGCTCATCGTCGAGAGAAAGCCCAACACCCGGGTCATCGTCTTGACGATGTACCGGCACGAGGAAAACGTCCTTGAAGCCGTGAAGGCCGGAGCGCGCGGCTACCTCCCGAAGACGCTTGACTCTAAGGAACTGGTCAGAGGAGTTAGAGCGGTGCATCGCGGTGAAGCCCTGGTCAAGGCTTCCGTGGCCCTTAAGGTGCTGGATGAGCTGAGGCAGTCTCGGGACCAGCCAAAGGGCCGAGGGGGCTGCGAACTCACCGAGCGGGATAAGGATGTCCTTCGACTTGTGGCCAGGGGCGCAAGCAATCGTCAGATAGCGGAGCAACTCTGCCTGGCCGAAAAGACGGTGGAGAATCGCCTTTCTCTGTTATTTGAGAAGCTGCACCTCGATAATCGCGTTCAAGCCACGCTTTACGCACTGCGGCAGGGCCTGGTCTCGCTGGAAGACCACACCTTCGGCGAGGTGAGTGTGTAGGACCTTTCCTATTCTCTGTGGTGTGCTTCCCGGTTCGGGCTGTGACGAACGGGAGTTTTCCCCCTGGTAGGTCTTTCAGAAAGTTGGGTTTCCCTCTACTGGTCTCCCTTTGGCGAAGATAGAATGTTATTGGGGTAAGTGTATACCCGAGATGGTTTCCGCTGTACCCAGTCTGGATGCCGGAGGCTCA
>JAMDCE010000276.1 GCA_023489135.1 Chloroflexota bacterium | reverse complement strand
TGGTCCAAGCTCCAATCATCTGTGGGGGCAGGTTTCAAACCTGCCCCCAAATGGTCGAAGCAGCGGTTGCATTCCTATTTAGCTAAGCCGTGCTTATGTAGCTCAAGGGTTCACCTACTACGCAGCCCATTCCGGTGAGGTGCTGCCTTGGTGCAACCTGCCCTCGCCCTTGAACTGGTGAGCCAAACGAAAGTGAGACTTTAGTACTGTAAATTGAGCCTTTTGTACCTTTACTAAAGCACCCTCTGGTGTGATACTTCAAAATTGAGATTACCCCAATGTCGTGGTTGTCGTCGCCCTCGAGCCGCTACCCAGCCAGCTCCGTAGCATCCGCGAGCGAGTACGTTAGAGTCGAAGGTTTTCACGTAATCCCGAACATGGACTGAAAGGAGGTGAGATCTGGCCTACCGAGATACTCTTTGCGACTGGCTAAAGGACTTCTGTTCTCTTGTTCGTTAGGAAAACCCGAACAGCCCTAAGGACGGGTCTTCCGTTGGGTTAAGATGCGCAGCCAGTTCTCAAAGATTTCTCCGGAACGGGAAGCCTAACTGGTTGGTCTTGCGTAATCTGGTTAAGTCAGGCGTAATCTCTGCGTCAATGGAGGTATTCGATGGCATCATCAGAGGGAGGAGTCCAGTTATTTACCAGGCGCGCCTCTGGAATGACCAGGACGGTCAGCCCATGGGCCGCCCTCGCGTTCGCCTTCGTCGGACCCGGAATGCACTATGCCTTCCTGTACTACACTCAAGAGCAGACTCTGTATCCGGGCGCGAACGGCTTCTGGGCTAGTTTCTTGATTCTGGCGATTTTCCCTATCGCGGGCATCTACGTGTATATGTCTCTAAGTATGCCTAGATCGGGCGGAGAGTACATCTACGTCAGTCGTATTCTGCACCCGGTGTTAGGCTTTGTGGCATCTTGGACGCTTACCATCGTCGGTCTCCAGTGGTCCGGCCTGATCACTCAGTGGGCCATAAACTGGGGGCTTGGCAACGCCTTTTTGGCCGAGGGTATGGTTACGAAAAACCAGACTCTGATTGACTGGGGCAAGTATCTGAGTGTCTCCACGGAACAAAGCCGGTGGGCTATCTGGATCATCGGCTTCGTAATGATAGCGCTGATGTTCTGGCTCATCTCGATGGGACCCAAGAGAGTGATGAGGGTGATGTGGATTAGCATGAGTCTCATGTGGGTAATGCTCATTACTTTCATCATCGTCGCTCTAACGGCCGGTCCGGACAAGACCGTCGCGGGAATGGAGGCGGTGCAAGGCATCAAGTACGCGGACATAATCGCCCAGGTCAACCAGTTGTCCGGTGGGGCGGGTGTGCCATCCTACACCGTGATCGCCACCATCTGGGCCGGTCTTGCTTTTGTCAACCTCTGCGTCTTGGGCTCGACCTACGCCGCCAACATCTCCGGTGAGATCAAAAAGGTCAACGTCGCGCAACCACTTGCGCAGATCGGCTCTCTGACGATGTTCCTGGTTTGGTGGATCGTGTTCACGGCCGTAGCCAACGCCGGCATCGGCGAGAACCTGATCAGAAACTTCGCCTACCTCGAGACGACAGGCGGGGGCACCGCCCTTCTGGGAACCTATCCGACAATAAGCTATATGGTAGCTTGGGCGACGGATAACTGGTTCCTCATTTTGCTGGCTGGCCCGGGAATCTTCTTCATCGCTACCTGGTCAAGTGCGGTGGCGCTGTCCTTCGCCCCGATCAGGAACATCTTTGCCTGGTCCTTCGACGGCATTTTCCCGGCCTTCATGAGCAAGGTGAACCGGACGGGTTCTCCCACCTATGCCGTCATCTTCGGCTTCATCGTTTCGGCCGGCATCTTCACCATCTCCACCTTTACCACCTGGTATGCGTACGTCACCTACACCGTGACTATCTGGTTTGTTGGTTGGGTGATCCTGGGAATAGCCGCTCTGGTCTTCCCCTACGTGCGCCGGGACATCTTCGAAAAGTCTCCCCAGGCCGTTCAAGCCAAGATTGCCGGGATTCCCGTGATCAGTATCCTCGGATTCGTCTGTTTCGTGGTGAGCATCATCACGATCTACTCCACCTTCCTGGTGGGCACGACGCCGACGATGAACGTGGCGAACCTTGTCTGGACGGCGGTATTCTTCGTCGCCGCGCCTTTCGTCATCTACTTCGTCGCCTACTTCATTCAGCGCTCGAGAGGCGTTCCGATGGATATGCGGTTCAAGACGATCCCGCCCGACTAAGGCTATTGGGCGGCAATTACATCAGCACTCGGTGGGTCGGGTTGGGCATCCACCCAACCCGACCCCGGGAAGAGGAGATTGAATTAATGGGTAAGACCAGGATCTTTTTCACGACGGATGTACACGGCTCGGAGACCTGTTTCAAGAAGTTCATCAACGCCGGCAAGTTCTACGGGGCTCAGACCATCATTCTGGGCGGAGACATCACCGGCAAGAAGGTCGTCCCCGTCGTCAGACAGTCCGATGGCACTTACACCGCTCAGCATCTCGACAAAGAGTATCGCGTTAGAGAAGGCGAATCTCTGGAAGCCTTCAAGAAGAACGTCAAGGATATGGGCTACTATATCTTTATGACTGATGCCAAAGAGGTCGAAGAACTAGGGGCTGATCCCAAGAAGCAAGAACAAATCTTCAAGCAGTTGATGAGGGATCGCATCGCGGATTGGATCAAGATAGCTGAAGAGCGTCTTGAGGGGACCAACATTCGCTGCTACGTTCAGCCTGGCAATGACGATGAATATGAGATCGACGCCATGTTTGAGGCGAGTCGACGCGTGATAAATCCCGAAGGCAAAGTGGTGCAGGTGGACGATGACTACGTGATGGTTAGCTCAGGGCACGCCAACATCACGCCCTGGCATTGTCCAAGGGACGTGGAAGAGGATCGGCTCCTCGCTATGATCGAAGAGATGGCCAATCAGATCACAGACTTCGATCATTGCATCTTCAATCTGCACTGCCCGCCCTATGACACGGTTTTGGACCAGGCTCCGCAGTTGGATAGCGAGCTAAGACCGACGATGGATATGGGTGGCAAACCCAAGATGGTGCCGGTGGGAAGCAAAGGCGTGCGGAGAGCCTTGGAGAAGTATCAGCCGAGGCTGGGGTTGCACGGTCACATCCACGAGAGCCGAGGATCCCATAACCTGGGCAAGACCCTATGCTTGAATCCAGGGAGTGAGTATGGGGAAGGCGTTTTGACCGGAGTGATCGTAGACATAGACAAGAAAGGGATAAAAGGCTTCACCTTCACGTCCGGTTAAAGTGTTGGGTTAGGCAGACCAAGAATCTAGAGATGAGTAAACGGGGAGTCGATGAGACCTATGGAATCTAGTGAGCATCAGGAATTTGAGAAGCTGGCCCTGGAGATAGTGGATCAGGCTCAGAAGCAGGGGCTGCATTTGAGGTTGCTGGGAGCGGTGGCTTTCAGGATTCACTGTCCAGGTCATGCGACCATGCAGGAGTCGATGAAAAGGGTGCTAACGGACCTGGACTTTGCAGGGTATTTCAAGGAAGACAGGGCCATAGA
>JAMDCE010000101.1 GCA_023489135.1 Chloroflexota bacterium | reverse complement strand
AGTAGATTAACGTCCGCTGCCGAGTGAATGATGGCAAGTTCCTAATCGTTTACACGGGCAGGCTTTCGTACAGCCGAGTCGGAGGCTCGGCAGTAGGCATGTTTCGGGCGCTGCAACGACTAATCGAGGAAAAGCATGAGATCGTCGACGACTTGCGCCTGAGACTTGTTGGGAGTTTTTCACGGGACGAGCTTGGCCAGATCAATGAACTGGGAATTGCATCCCTGGTAGACGTTACCGGGACTATCGATCATGCCGAGAGCCTTCAGCTGCAAGTGGACGCGGCCGTTCTATTGCTGGTCACAGTGACGGGGAAAAGCAGCATCTCAACTACCAAGCTCTGGGAGTATCTGGCCGCACGGCGTCCAATCCTGGCACTGGCAGGTGATTGCCCTGCCCGGGACACGGTGGAGCGGTTCCAAGCTGGCATTGTGGTAGCACCCGACGATGTGGAGGGCATCAAGAATGCATTGCTGAAGTTGTACACCAGATGGAAGCAAGACGATCTCGTAGTGAATCACAATGGCCATACAGAGTTCGAGTTCGGGAACCTTACTCAGCGGTTGGCTCGTGTTCTTGATCAGTGCACTGAAAACAGGACTGTCTGACCCGATGCCGACAACAAGAAGCCGTGGCCTAGCGGGTCGTTAGAGGTACTTGTGATATCGGTGATTCTTGTAACGAAGAATGGCCGTCCCTATGTCGACGAGACGCTAGAAGGCGTATTGGAACAGAAAGTGGATCGTCCATTTGAGGTGGTCGTTGTCGATTCGGGATCTGAGGATGGCACAGTCGGCGTTGCCAGAAAGCTCGGCGCGACCGTGATCCAGATTCCTCCTGAGCAGTTCGGCCATGGCCGAACGCGCAATCTGGGAGCTGAGTTAGCTCGGGGCGATATCCTGGTATTCTTGAACCAGGACGCAACGCCGGCCAATGACTTCTGGCTGCAGCGTCTGGTCGATGTGTTGGATCGGTACCCCGACGTTGCCGGGGTGCATAGCCGCGAGTTGCCGCGTGACGACTGCGATCCGTTACGGGCTCGTGAGTTGAGGGAGGGTTTCCTCGGCGGGGCGAGCGACACGCGATTGGTGCGACTTGAAGGCATAGATAGCCTTGACAGAATGTCAGTTCGGGACAGGCGCCAAGCACTCGCTTTCGGTACGGTAAGCTGCTCTATACGACGGTCAGTTTGGGCGCAACATCCATTTCGAGACGTTACGTATGCCGAGGACCTTTTCTGGGCCCGCGAGGTCTTGGAGGCCGGTTACTGGCTGGCCTATGAGCCCCGCTCAATGGTGTTGCACTCCCATAACCTGTATGGCTCACTTCGCGCTACGTTGAGAAGACAGATGAAGGATGGAGCAGCCCGGAGAGCCGTTCTGCTTTCGGGCGGTGGACGACCTCCCATCCTGCAGGCTCTGCAGTATGTCTTGGTTAGCACTTGGCGCGATTGGACTTACGTTATCGGACTTCGTCGTCCTCTGTCCTACCGCCTCAAGTGGCTGCTTCGGAGTCCGCTGGTGAGGGGTGTGCAGGTTCTGGCCCAGGGGTTGGGCGCCTTCGGAGGTTCGAACAAACTGCTCTCGAAGGTCAGGCAGAAGCCAGCGTAAGTCCGTCGGCTCCGGGAAATGAGTGATGTGTCTTGCACCTTGCGTGGCTCACCAGAGCACAGGTCTAGCTTAGCACAGGTCTTGCTTATGGAAAGACCCCTTAGGGTCCTGGTGATACACAACTACTACCAACAGCACGGAGGAGAAGCCGTCGCTGTGCAACAGCAGCTTTCACTGTTGCAGAAACGAGGGCACGAGGTTACCTTGTTCTCTGCGGATAGCACGGAAATCCGTCGCTACTCCCTGATGCAGCGACTGGCCTTCTTTCCGAGGACTTTCTTTTCCCCAGGCACTTACCGTCGTCTTCAGACGCTGATTTGCCAGGAGAGACCAGACGTAGCTCACGTGCACAATGTCTTCCCGCTTCTCTCACCTTCCGTTTATCTGGCCTTGAAGCGGAGTGGAGTCCCAGCCGTCCAGACGGTGCACAACTACCGTTTTCTGTGCCCGAACGGGTTGTTCTATGTCCATGGACGAACGTGCGAGCGATGCAAGTACGGTAACTTGCTGCATGCTATTTGGGCACGCTGCTATCGTGATAGCTTCCTGTTGAGTGGCCTGTATGCTTTAACCATTGGCCTGCATCGCAGATTGGGGACACTTGATGCGATCGATCGATATATCGCATTGACAGAATTCGCCGCTCAGAAACTAGTTCAAAGCCGGCTGGTTCGCCCTGGGAGAGTAAGTATTCTGGGTAACTTCCTTCCCGACCCCTTGCCGTCTTTAGCTTCTTCTGGTAGTCGCGGGAAGTACCTTGTGTATCTGGGCCGTCTTTCGGCTGAGAAAGGCATCTGGACCTTTTTGGAAGCAATGGTCGGATTGCCAGACGTACACCTGAAGGTGCTGGGCGATGGCCCGTTGGCTGCGCCAGTTCGCGATTTCATTCGCCGTCATGGGCTGAGGAACGTGGAAATGGCTGGATTTGTCGCTGGAGAAGAGAAGTGGGAGATCCTGCGCCGTGCTCTGGCTACGGTAGTACCTTCCCTAGTGTATGAGAATTTTCCTCTTTCTGCTCTAGAGAGCTTGGCCGTAGCCACACCAGTGATAGCATCAGACTCTGGCAGCCTGCCGTATGTTGTGAATGATAGCCAGAGCGGGCTGCTCTTCAAGTCTGGCGATAGTGGAGAGTTGCGAGAGAAGATGGCTTGGCTGACAACCCATCCGGATCGATCAGAGGCAATGGGACAGTATGGGCGCAGCGTTGTTGAGCAGAAGTACAGAGAGGAAGTGCATTACAAAGAACTGACGCGGATATATGATGAAGTATTGGCGGAAAAATGCGAGGGCCGGCAAACCAATGCGGTATCCGCGCTAAGGGGGTCTCGTCTGTGAGTCGCGTTCGCACTGACGCCTGGAGCAAGAATAGTCGTAGCTCTAATTGGATGTTTTTCCTTCTCGTGGCTCTGGTGCTTCTAGCAAGTGGTCTTTGCACTTGGGGCCTCGGTGAAAAGACTTTGCGCCAGGACGAGGTGATGAGCGCAATCTTCGCCGAGGTAAGTCCAGATCTGCTTACAGTAGCGCGTTATTCCTTGGACTCTCCTATTACTCCCATTCCGACGCCGCCTCTGCACGTGTTCTTCATCCACTTCTCAATGCGTCTGTTCGGCAGCAGCGATTTTGCCGTCGATCTGCCTTCGGTGATGTTCGGAATCCTGGCCATACCCGCCACGTTCGCGCTGGGATCACAGCTCTTTGGCAATAAGACGGGTCTGCTTGGAGGCCTTCTGCTGGCCCTTTCTCCGTTGCACCTGTGGGTTTCGCAGGACGCCCGGTTCTACCCCCTACTGGTGCTACTTCCTCTCCTGTCTTTCTACGGTTTGACTAGGGCGCTGTTGAGAAATGAGCGTCGCTGGTGGCTGTGTTTCGTAGTCAGCTCGGTTCTGTTGCTGTACCATAGCTTCTACAGTCTCGTCATCCTGTTGGCTCAAACCCTCTTTG
>JAMDCE010000342.1 GCA_023489135.1 Chloroflexota bacterium | reverse complement strand
GTACCTCGGCTCCAACGTTACTATCCCTTATAAAGAGGCTGTCGTTCCTCTTCTCGACGAGATCGCGGAGATGGCTGCCAGCATTGGCGCCGTCAACACCATAGTTAACAAAAATGGTAAGCTGATTGGCTACAATACTGATGCCATTGGCTTTCTTAGAGCGCTCGATGAAGATGCCAGTTACGATCCAGACGGAAAACGTGTCGTGTTGATCGGCGCTGGGGGCGCGGCGCGAGCGGTGGCTGTAGCTTTGCTCACTTCTGGCGCCGCCAGTCTGACAATCGTCAATCGCGACGACGAGCGGGCCCGCGCGCTTGCTGCCGCTTTGGCGCGAGCAGGTTTCGAGGATCACGTTCTCGTAGAACCTCTTGAGCGGGAGTCTCTGTCACGTGCTCTGGACGGTGTCGATTTGGTTGTAAACACCACGCCTGTGGGGATGAGTCGCGGCCCTTGTCCAGACGCATCCCCCCTTTCTGATGACCTGGTGCCTGGGGATGCGCTTATCTTCGATCTGGTGTATAATCCTCCTGCAACAAGGCTCCTGGCGGTTGCTGAGGAAAAAGGATCTCAAACGCTGAACGGACTTCCTATGCTGGTTTACCAGGGAGCGGCCTCCTTCGAGATGTGGACGGGGGAGAAAGCGCCTCTTGGATTAATGTTTGATCGCGTGCGGCTTGCGCTTTACGGCCGCTTGGATGTATGATGGTTAGAGCAACTACTGTTATCGCCTTGAAACATAACAACCAGGTCGCGATGGCTGGCGATGGCCAGGTCACCGTCGGCGACGTGGTGATGAAGCATCACGCGCGGAAGATTCGCACGCTGTATCACGGCCAGGTGCTGGCAGGATTTGCCGGCGCATGGATGGCACTTTGGACGCGCTTACTCTTTTCGATAAGTTCGAGGCGCAGATTGAGAAGTACAACGGCAACCTTCGCAGGGCGGCAGTAGAGCTCACCAAGGAGTGGCGCACCGACAGGTTTCTGCGGCGACTTGAGGCCTGGCTGATAGTCGCGGACTCCGAGCAGGTACTGGTGCTCTCTGGCGACGGCGAGGTTATCGAGCCTGATGACGGCATCGTCGCTATTGGCTCGGGCGGCAACTATGCCCTGGCTGCGGCAAAGGCGCTGGTAAAGCATACTGATATGTCCGCGTCTGAGATAGCGCGCGTTGCTATGGAGATAGCCTCTTCTCTCTGTATCTATACTAACGAGAAGATTACCGTGCTTGAACTTGCCAAGTTGAAGGGCAAGGAGATAACCGAGGTTGACTAGACGGCGCGGTTGATCCCATCTTCTTGAATAAGGAGTTACCAATGAAGATACTGGTTACAGGTGGCGCAGGATTTATCGGCTCGCACGTGGTCGATGTCTTCATCAATAGCGGCCATCAGGTAGTGGTGGTGGATGATCTATCGACAGGCAGCGAGCTGAACATAAATCCAGCGGCGAAACTGTACCGTGTCGACATTAGAGACGCACGTCTAGAGGAGGTTTTTGACGCAGAGAGGCCAGACTACGTCAGCCATCACGCCGCTCAGATCAGCGTTCGCATCTCGGTTCAAAAACCTATGGAAGATGCGCAAATCAACGTGCTGGGCTCCCTCAACGTTATCGAGAATTGCAAGAAATACAGCGTCAAGAAGCTGATCTACGTTTCCACCGGTGGCGCCGTCTACGGGGAGCCTGTTTATCTGCCTTGCGATGAGAACCATCCTGTGAACCCGATCTGCCAGTATGGCGCGACCAAGCATACCCCCGAGCACTACTTATTCATGTACAGACAGCTCTACGGGTTGAACTATACTGTCTTACGTTACCCTAACGTATACGGACCTCGCCAGGACCCAATGGGAGAGGCCGGCGTGATCGCCATTTTCACGGGGCAAATGCTCAGAGGAGAGCAGGCTGTCATCAACGGCAGTGGGGAGCAAGAGCGGGATTACGTTTTCGTCGAGGATGTGGCCCGAGCCAATCTGCTGGCTCTGGATAAGGGGGATGGCGAGATTTTCAACCTGGGCTGTGGCATAGGCACAACTGTCAACGAGTTGTTCCAGCGCCTGAAAGAGATCACGACCTATCAACTGGATGCTGTGCACGGTCCACCAAAGGCTGGTGAGACGTTCAGAATCTATCTCGATGCCAGCAAGGCGGCGCAGGAGCTAGGCTGGCGCCCGATGGTCGATCTGGACGAAGGACTGCGCCGGACGGTTCAGTTCTTTCGAGAGAGACTCGCGCAGTGAGGTGGACGGCAACAAATGAACGGCAACGGACCGCAGAACCCAGTGCACGGCGTCCAAGATAACGATCCAGGAGAGACAGAAAAGCACTCGCAGTCCGAAAGCGATGTGCTCGTCGAGGTAGGTATCCTCACCAAAGGCAAGCCAACCCTGAGCATGGCGCTTGTCAGCCTTTTGCTCCAGGAACATCGCAACATTCGCATCCACATAGTCGACACGGCCGACAGTCCAGTTATCAAGCGTGATGACGTCGTCTTCGCCCTTCGGCTTGCCTTCGATAGAGAGATACCCTGCGGCTACGAGCACAGTCGAGAGAAGCACCGGGCTTTCAGCGTTGGACGTCTGAAGCTTCTTCAAACCCTGACTGGGCCCAATGTCTGCTTTATGGACGACGATGTGGTTATGGCCTCTTCGACTCTTATGTTGATGATGCCTGAGTTGCGGGCGAATTCGGATTACGGCTTCATTTCGCCCTTCTGCAAGAACGCGGGATTCGTCGGCGGCCCTCTGGCCGACGTGCTGCATTTCTCCCCTGGCGGAGTTTTCCGCCAGGACCCGCTTGTCAGAAAGATCCTCCTGGAATACTACGCGACTACCGTCGACGTCCTGGACTCGAAGAAGGCGGCTGAGAAAGTCTGGGAGATCTCGTTCCTCACGGAGTTGTTCAACCTCCTTGGACGCAAATGCGTCGTCCTACCCAGCACTGTCACCTATCACCTCGACTTTCGCGAGCGACCGAGTAACCTCAACTGGGATGAGGGCAGGCTCGTGCGGACCAGCACCTTGAGGGCGCGCGAGTTGGTTGAAAAGCATGCTCCGGCTGTATCTTATCCACTTGCGGGCAATGCGGCCTTGCGCGGCGAGATACCCCACACCTCACCCTAGTGCGAGTCTCGGAAGATCTGGCTTTCGCCGCGAATTTGGCAGCGGAGTCCCCTCTCCCTTTGGGAGTTCAGGGGCGGACAGGGTATCGGAACTGCCGAAAACTGTCCCTTCCATGCTGGCTGTCCGCCTCTGAAAAGGGACAAGGGCTAGGGTGATGTCCTGCTAGGTGCTTCCAAGAACTGCTCCAATCCGTCCAAGAAGAATAGAATTCATAGTTAAGTGGAGTCTCCCTTGCTCTGGCTAGCAATCGCCGCTCTCTTTTTGATCGCGGTTTGCGTCTATGCTTTCTTCGTCGAGCCGCGACGGCTCACCTTTCGCACCGTTACCATCGAGTTCGACGACAATCGCCTGCCAGTTAATAAACTCGTTATCCTGCACCTCACCGACCTCCATTTACAGCAGAACGAATCGTACAAGGTGCAGGATAA
>JAMDCE010000068.1:2826-3557 GCA_023489135.1 Chloroflexota bacterium | reverse complement strand
TGTGGTTTGAGAGTGAGGACGGCAAGGTGTCGACAGGCCAAACCCATATATTCATTTTCGCACAAATCACTCCACTCCCACAGGTACCAACAGGGCCAATCTTGCGAACCAAGTGGGTCAAAACTTACCGGACCGTTTGGGTCATGCCACTCTGACAAATAGCGGAACGCTGAAATAAAAAGTGCTACCCTTGCCCTCCTCACTCTCAAACCACATCCTCCCACCGTGCTGGGTGATGATCTCCCTGGAGATGTACAAGCCTACGCCCATCTCACCATAATCGTATGGCGTGCCTGTATGAGCCCGGTAGAAGCGCTCAAAGATATGCTTCTGTCTGTCTCTCGGGATGCCCAATCCATAATCCCTGACCGACACCACCGCCTCGCCATCCCGCACCACCATCTCTACATCGATGTCGCCACCTTTAGGCGAGTACCTGATCGCGTTTTCCAACAGGTGCGCCATAACCTGCTCTAACCGATCCCGGTCCCCCTCGATGACCGCTGGCTCCGCTCTTTCGACCCGAAGACGATGCTTGGTTGTCGTCAGCGCCATCCGGTCGACAACCTCTTCCACCATTGCCGCAAGATCGATTCTCTCCGGGAAAAGCTCCAGCGGACCCAGGCGAAGACGCGAGATATCCAGCAAATCCCTGACGATCCCATCGATCCGGTCAGATCCTCGGCTGATCGCCTCCAGCATTCTCCGACTTGGCTCAGCTCACGCCCCGG
>JAMDCE010000068.1:0-2816 GCA_023489135.1 Chloroflexota bacterium | reverse complement strand
TATGATCGGCGGCGCTTCAATCCTGCGCCGCTACTGAGATGAACTGATCCTTGAGCTGGTCGAGTTCGACAAACTCAGTTACGTCTCTCGCCACCGCCACCGCGCCGACAATCTTTCCCGTACCGTCTCTGATAGGCGCCGCGCTGGTACGGAGATAAACATCTCTCTGGGCTTCCAGGTTATAGACTATCTCGTCCTCCTCTACGACGGTCTCACCCGCCATCGCCCGAGCGAGCGGCCGCTCCTCGTCGGCGACGGGCCTTCCATCGGGATGCCGCACCCTGAGGAGCCCCGGGGACTCGCGCAGCACCCGGTCGACGTCTTCGGGACTCAGCAATCCCAATAGCCGTATCGCCGCGTCATTGGTAAGGATGATTCGCCCTTCAACATCGCATACGAAGACACCGTCGACCATATTGTCGAGGGTAGCCTGAAGCTCGGCGGTCCGCCGCTGTGCCACCTCCGCCTCTTCCTTCACCCGAATGCCCGTGATTAACAGTTGCTCGTTGGCTTTTGCCAGATCGGCCGTTCGTTCCAGAACCCGTATTTCCAACTCGTCGCGCGCTTTTTGCAGCGCATCCTCCACTCGTCTTCGCTCGGCCAGGGTCTTCAGGGAGTTGCGCAGGACTATTTCAGGACGATCCGGCCCCAGGAATTCGTCCGGGCCGATGAAGAAGTAGAAGTTTTCGTAAACTCTCGTTCCAACAACGATGACAGGGTGGCATATCAGCATGTCAAGAAGCACCGCAGGATTGAAGCGCCGCCGATCATACTGGCATAGGGCCAGACACTTGCTGTTGGGCAAGAACGTGTTCAATTTGGCCTCGTACTCAATGAACGTTTCGGAGCCGGGCAGCCCCTTCAGAATCCAGGTCATTTCGCCGCTCACGCGCAAAGCCGGATAGCCCTCTGCCACGGCCCGTTCTGTTTCGGTCCGCAGCAGCCCGATCATTCGATAGAGATCAAAGGTTCCACCCCGAAGATAAGCGTCATCAGAAGTAATCACGACCAACTGCCCACTGGCGAGGTATGGTTCAACATCCACCCCATCCTTCCGCAAATACCCCAGAATGGCCACAGCGGTGTAGGCATCCACGACGTAGAGCACCTTCTGGCCTTGCTCCAGCCCCTCCCGCAAGAAAGGGGTTAGCACTGCCCGGTGTTCTTCCTCTGTCTCGTACAGGCAACACACATGGTCTCCAGGCTTCAGATCTGCTAGCTCACGTAGGGGATACCTTATCATGGATGGCCTCCCACAATCCGCCTTGACAAATCCAACAAACAACGCGAAAGGCGCTCGAGGTCCGGGCGCGCGTCAACGGTCACTTCAGATTTACCTCATTTCCCAAACAGGCCAACGGTCGACGACAGCGGCCTGCAAGAATGATGCCACAGTTAGGTTACCTGGAGGATGCGACGACGGCCTTCCCATACTGCCGGAGACCACCATGTCCTCCGGCCCGCCCCTCGGCGAGTACTCGATGGCTTTCTGGATGAGACTGAGGAAGATCTGCTCGATCCGGTCTCTGTCTCCAATCACCTTCACCGTTCCTGCGGCGCAGAGATTCAGTCCGTGGTGATGGGCTATGACTGGAGCCCGTCTATTATACCTGGCTGGCGGCTTCATCTACGTCATTGACTGGCGTAAGCCGTTTCCGGTTGCCGGAAGACGACGTGCAGCACATGCACTTTTAACCTGAACATTTCGAGAGCAAAACGGTGTAGGGACGGGACCACGTGAACTTACGGCCTAGGGGCCGATTGTGTTGTTGCCAGACCTGTGGTAAGATAAAGCAGTCGAGATACTTATGGTCGGGCGAGGCAATCTACGATGCCGCTAGCTTCTGCCGCGCCTCCTCAAGCAGCAGCTTTTGCTCTGCCACAGCTATATTTCGACGCGTTAGAGCGATGACGTCGGGGTTAACCGAGATGGAATCGATGCCCCAGCGCACCAGCGTCTCGGCGTATTCGGGATAGACAGAGGGCGCCTGGCCACAGATAGAACTGGTGATGCCCAGCCGCTTGCACTCCCGAACGATCGCCTGGATAGTCTGGAGAACGGCTTTGTCGCGCTCGTCGAATAGGGGCGCGCAGACCTGGCTATCTCGATCCACCCCCAGCATTAGCTGCGTCAGGTCGTTGGAGCCGATGGACACGCCGGTAACACCCAGGCTGACGTATTCTTCTAGCCAGTAGAGTACGGAAGGGACTTCAGCCATCACCCACAACCCCAGATCCCGACGGTTGGTGAGCCCGCTCTCATCGATTAGCCGCTTGCACTCGCGAAACTCCCAGCCCGTTCTCACAAAGGGAATCATCACCTGCAGGTTTTCAAACTCCTGCCGCACTTGCTTGAGTGCCTCTAGCTCGAGGGCAAAGAGGTCTGGTTCTTTGGTGTAACGATAGCAACCGCGGTAACCGATCATCGGGTTATCTTCCTTGGGCTCATACTGCTCGCCCCCCTGGAGTCCCCGGAACTCGTTGGAGCGAAAGTCCATCGTGCGGTAGATCACCGGACGAGGATGGAAGGCGCGGGCGAAGATCCGCAGCTTCTCGACCATCTTCGCCACGAATTCCGCGCCTCGCTTCTCCTCTAGTAGCTTGCGTGGATGGACCCCTTGCAAAGCCGCCAGGATCATAAACTCGGCACGGAGCAGGCCAACGCCGTCAATTGGCTGTTGTGCCACCTGCTCGGCCAGTTCTGGCTCGCCAAGATTCACGTACAACTTCGTAGCAGTAACCAACGCTGGCGTTGGCACTGCAGGCTGTGGAACCGCTGCTACTGGAGGCTTGACTTCAGGCATTGTGCCTCACAC
>JAMDCE010000171.1:9597-17827 GCA_023489135.1 Chloroflexota bacterium | reverse complement strand
GCGCCCGCGGGAAGCATGTTGGTAAACTTGATGCGCACCGGGCGGTCCTTCTGGGCGACGAGCTCACCTTCATGACTGTTCCTGGTTACACGATGACGCTTCCGATGCAACCCAAGGCCATTCAGGATGAGATGGGAGAAGCGTACGACGAGTACGGACGGATGCGTGCTGCTTTCGGGGTGGAAATGCCGGGGACCATGGCCGGGATGCAGAATTTCATCCTCTACGGTTACCTCGATCCGGCCACCGAGATCATCCAGGACTCCATCACACCCATGTCGCCGGTGGCGGGTGATGGGACCCAAATATGGAAGATCACGCATAACGGGGTTGATACCCATCCCGTACACTTCCATCTGTTCAATGTGCAGTTGATCAACCGGGTTGGCTGGGACGGGGCCATCAGACTCCCCGACCAAAACGAGCTGGGCTGGAAGGATACCGTCAGGGTCAGCCCGCTGGAGGACACGATCGTGGCCTTGAGGCCCGTCGCTCCGAAGATTCGCTTCGGCGTTCCGGAGAGCGTCCGTCCTTACGACGTGACGAGGCCGCTGGGGTCGACAATGGGCTTCAGGAATGCCGACCCACTGACTGGGAACCCAATTACCGTTATCAACTCGTTGTTCAATTTTGGGTGGGAGTTCGTGTGGCACTGCCACATTTTGGGCCACGAAGAAAACGACATGATGCGCCCAATCGTGTTCAAGGTTCAGACTGTGCCACCCGCTGCGCCAACCCTGACGCGCTCGTGGCTACCCGGCGGCCCGGTCAATCTCACCTGGACGGATGCCACGCCTGCCCTCGCTCCCAACACCTTGGGCAATCCGGCCAATGAGATCGGTTTCCGGGTCGAGCGAGCCATGATTGGCAGTACCGGTAGCCCCGGCGCCTATTCGGTCATTGCCACTGCCCTGGCCAACGCGACGACCTACAGTGACGCGACGGCTTTTCCAGGCGTGACCTACAGCTATCGCGTAACCGCCTTCAACGCTGCCGGCAGCGGGGTGTCGAATGCCGTGATCGTCGCCCAGGCGGGCACGGCGCCGGCAGCTCCTACTAATCTGCGGGCTACACTTCAGTCCGGTCCGAGGGTTCGGCTCACCTGGAGGAACAACGCCAGCAATGCGACCGACCTGGTGATCGAACGCTCCGACAACGGGGGAGCCTTCACCCCGCTGGCCGGCGTTCCCCCGATAAACAACACCGGTGCCGTGGGCTCGACGGGAAGCATGAACTACACCGACACCACGGTTACGGCCGGGAATGCCTACGCGTATCGTGTTAAGGCAATGAACGGGGCGCTTTCGTCGGGCTACTCGAACACTGCCAGCGCCAGCGTACCCAACGTTCCGGCGGCTCCCTCCGGCCTGGCGGGAACCGCCGTGACGCTGGTCGTCGTTGACAGCGTCAAGCTCAACTGGACTAACAACGCTACTAACGCGACCAGCCTCACTATACAGAGAAGCACCGGCGATATGTTCTCGATCATCCAGAGCACCCGCACGGTGGCAGCTAACACCACCACTTTCCAGGAAGTGGTGAGCCGGGGCGGGACGTACTACTACCGAATCCGGGCGAACAACCTCGGCGGCTCATCCGCGTGGTCGAACACGGCCACGGTTGTCGCGCCGTAAGCAGCCCTTAAGGGGTCAGACAGTCAATATTCATGCCAATGTACGACGAAGCAGATGGGGTCCACAAGCCCCCATCTGCTTCGTCTGAAACGATTGCCGGCCCGCAGCCAGCCCGCTTCCTTTATTGACAATTTGGCCGCACCTGCTAGAATGGTCTTGCCATGAAGACAGACCTGGATATGACCCGGTACGAGAGAGTGATGACCGCCTTGGCCCGTGGAGTGCCAGATGCGGTTGATTTTCTGTACGGAACCCCGGATGCCGTGGATCAAGCTACCCTGGCGTGCCTGGGGGCGGCTAAGCACGCAGGGCTTCTTCTCGGCGCCGACTGTGGCCTGCCTCGGGACACGCCCCCCGAGAATGTTCGGGCGATGGTCGGAGCGGCGAAGCGGGAAGGGGCTTATTACAGGTAAGGGAGGCACAGCAATGAATCAAGGACATATGTCATCGGCCGCATCCGAAAGACCGGAAAAGAAGGTGGTGACAAGCGTTTGCGGCATCTGCCCGGGCGCTTGTGGGGTTGACGTGGAGCTCGTCGACGGCAAGATCGATAGGATTCTTCCGCGCAAGGATCACCCGATGGGCATCGTATGCGTTCGGGGGGCCCACGCCAAGGAGATAGTCTACTCGCCGGACCGATTGCAGCATCCTCTGGCTAGGGTAGGGGAAAAGGGCGAGGGGCGCTTTGAGCGCATTACCTGGGACGATGCCTTCGGCAGAATCGTCGAAAAGCTGGAGGAGATCAAGCGGACCGTTGGGCCGGAAGCCGTCATGACGTACATGGGCCGGGGCGTGTTCGACACCTCGCTCGTCGACCCCTTCGCTCCCAAAGGGCTCGATTCCAACAGCTCCAAGAGCCTGATCTTCCCGTTCGGATCGCCTAACAACTGCGGTTGCGGCTCCCTCTGCTTTGTCTCCAAGGGCCTCCTGGCTCCGATCCCGACGCTGGGTTTGCCCATGCGTGACGCCGTGGCCGACTACGGCAATGCCAATCTGATCGTGGTGTGGGGTGCCAACCCGGCCACCGATTCGCCCCCCATAGTTATGCGGAAGATACTCGAGGCTAAGAAGAGGGGTGCGAAGGTCCTCGTCATAGACCACATGCGCAACGAGATGGCCTCTAAAGCCGACCAGTTCATTCCCATACGTTCCGGCACCGACGGCGCCCTGGCTCTGGGAATGATGAACGTGATAATCCAGGAGGGCCTCTACGACCGGGAGTTCGTGGAGAACTGGACGGTGGGCTTCAAGGAGCTGAGCCGGTACGTTCGGGAGTTCAGCCCCAAGGAGGTGGCCGGCATAACGAGGGTGCCGGAGGAGGTGGTGGTTGAGGCGGCGCGTGCCATCGCCGCTACCCGTGGAACGACGCTTTGCTCCTACACGGGGCTGGAATACAGCAACTGCGGCGTCCAGAGCATCAGGGCGGTGCTGGCGCTGTGGGGGATTTGCGGGCACCTGGACGAGCCCGGCGGACTGGTTCTCAGGCCCCTGGGCAAGAGCCCTTACCGGCGCACCGATATCGAGCCTCCCGAGGGCGTCAAGCCCATTGGCGCCGACAAATACCCCTTGTTTGTCGATCTGACCAAATCAGCCCAGTTTATGGAGGCTCCTCGCGCCATTCTTCACGGCGACCCTTACCCTATCAAGGCGCTGCTGGTCTTCGGCGCTTCCATACTCACCGGCTATCCGAACCCCGAGCTGTGGAAGCGGTGTTTGGCCAAGCTCGACTTGCTGGTGTGCGTGGATCGCTTCATGACGGCCGACGCCCGATACGCGGACTTCGTTCTGCCGGCCACCACCTATTTCGAGAATCACGCCTATCAGCACTACCCGAACTACGTGCAGCTCCGCAATCGGGTCGTCGAGCCGCTGGGAGAGGCCAGGAGCGACTACAACATCATGGCCGAGTTTACTCGAAGGCTGGGCTACGGCCATCTCTACCCGCAAAGCGAGGAGGATCTGGTCGAGTTCGTGCTCAAGGACCACCCGGTCTCGCTAGAGGAGCTCCGGGCACACCCCGAGGGCGTCAGGTTTGGGAAGAAAGAGGTGACCTACAAGAAATACGAGAAGGGGTCGCTGCGCGCGGACGGAAAGCCGGGGTTTGAGACGCCATCGGGGAAGATGGAGATAGTCTCGCGCATGCTGATGGACTACGGCTACGATGGCTTGCCGACCTACACCGAGCCGGTCGAGGGCCCGCAATCGGAGCGCAACGCCGCGGTGAAGAGCAGGTATCCGCTGGTGCTGAACACCGGGGCTCGAATACAATCGACCTTCCGGAGCCAGCACCTGAACATACCGGGCCTGTTGAAGCTTCAGCCCGAGCCCTTCGTGCTGATGCATCCGGTTGATGCCAGAGATCGTGACATAAAGAACGGCGACCGTGTTTGGGTGGAATCGCCGCGGGGGAGGGTGCCATTCACGGCCAAGGTGACCGATGCGGTGTTGCCCGGAGCGGTCGAGGTAAACGTGGGAGGGGGTAGTCCGATTCAGGCCCAGGCCTGGCGCGATGCCAACGCCAACTACCTGACGGACCCGGACAACCGCGACCCCATCTCCGGCTTCCCGGTGCTCAAAGCGCTGCTATGTGAAGTAACAAGAATGGTGGACCGTTAAGAGCCGGCCGCCGCCAGGATGTCCGGAACTACTTCCTCCTTGGCCTATGGCCATGATGTGGACGCCGTCGCACGTCGCTTCCTCTTTGGAGTGGGAAGGCGGTGTGGCAGCCTGCGTCAGGCTCACGTGAAAGAGCGCCGGGTGTGGAAACATCATCAAGAGGTGGTCAGAGATGACGGACAAGGCGGTCTCTCATCCGACAAGCACTGGAACTAGAAAACGCTCGATTGCCCCCGGCCCATTGCGTTTTGGCATCGACATCGATGGTACGATTTCCCAGGCGCCCCGCCATTTCAAGCGCCTGATAGATGCCCTGCTGGATCGGGGAAACGAAGTCTACATAATCACCGGACGGCAAGAAGATCGGCGGAGGCAGACCCAGGAGCTCCTGGACTGCCTGGAAATCCGCTATACTGAGCTGGTCATGCGACCCGAGGATTGGCAGGGGACCGTGGCCGAGTTCAAGGTGCAGGAAGTTCGCGACCGCGATGTCCATCTCATGATCGACGACGATACCGCCAACTGCTGGGCGGTAGAGCAACAGACCCAGGCCCTGGCCGCCCACATGTTGCCCGTCCCCGAGATGCCCGAGGCCAAAGCTGCCAAGGCCCGCATGCGAAGACGTGAGAGGAAAGACCGGAGGCCAGAATGCTAAGGGGCCAAGGTCCAGTCGGTGGACCCGTTCAGTAGCGTCGGGCGAGCCGTGTCCCGGTTGAGACGCGGGGTTCTTGTCTCTAGGGCTGGGGGTTAGACCGACGCGGTTTTCGAAAACCGCGTCGGTCTCGGGAATCCACTGGGGCCCCCATATCTGAAAGGCTTACACCGACCTGAGATGCCCCGCCGGCTTAAATAATCCGGCGCAGCAAACGCTATTTGACTGCTCGATGAGAGCCGCGCAGTAGAGACGCGATATCTCGCGTCTCTTCCAGGACGCCGTGCAACAATAATGGTGCCCGATCATCTAGTTCAATCATCGGCAGAGCATCCATCGAGAAAGCATCCATGAGTATATTGTTCGACCATCATCCTCTATCGACAGGACGACATGGCCACCTGTTTTCCTGATGTGAATGATTACATTGCACGCGCGAGCGTGCTTTATCACGTTGTTGACCGCTTCGTGAACGATCCGGTACAGCGTGGTCTCGATCTCGCTGGGGAGGCGCACAACATCGGCCTGGAAATATAGGTGCAGGCCCATCCGGTCTCGAATATCCGCCATCTCGCTGCGCAGCGTTTCTACCACCCCGAGCGTGTCGAGCGCGGCCGGGCGCAGCGTGGAGATAACCTCGCGGGCCTCGCGGACGGCGCGGTGGACGAGCTCGGCGGCGTTGCGGACGTAGTCGAGTAGCTTGCCGGCCAGCGCAGGATGGCCGTCCAGAGCTTCGAGGTAGTGAGAGGCGGCGGCCAGCGTCTGGGCCACGCCGTCGTGAACCTCCAGGCAAATACGCTGCCTTTCCAGTTCCTGAGCGTCGATGGTTGCCCTGAGAAGCAGGGCGACCTGTCGCTCGCGATCGCGCAGGTTACGGTGCAGGCGGGCGTTTTCGATGGCCACGGCGAAGAAGTCCGCCACGGTACAGATGAGGTGGAGTGGTTTGCCGTTTTTCCAGAGGTGACTCTGAGCTGCCACGTCTCCCCTTATCCCTTCGCTGCGGACAGTCTCCATCCTTTGTTGATGCGCCACCTCTCGATTTGTTCTCGGCCAGGCCCAAATCCCGCAATTTCTGTACCAGCTTGCTGATTATAGGGTCGCTCACAATGTTGCTGCCCTGCTGTCTGCGCAGCCTTGCCAGCCGGACCAGATCCCGATTGCCTGGCACGAGACTTGCACCGTGGTCGCCGTAAACCCTTTCCGTCCCTTGAGGATCAGGCCGATTCACTCCAAGTTCGAGACGATAGGAGAATAAGCGTTGCAGATAGCATGGGAGAGCGCACGGCCGCCGGCGCCTGGTTCGCGGGGCCGTGCCAGGTGGAGCTGCGGCGGTAGCCGCTTCAGGCGGTTGGTTCCGACAACGTGCGGCTTCGAGCTATCGCCCCGGCTGGTAGCCCGGGCGCAGAAGTGCTCCTGTACCGCGGACAGGTGTCTTCCAGCCTTGCCCTGGACATGCCCATTGTTGAAGGAGACTTTGGCTTCCCGATCGTGTACGGGTACTCGGGCGATGGTCGGGTGGTAGAGTTCGGCAGATGGCGTGGGGTTCATAGCGAGCGCAATATGACCAGGGCGTCGGCGGCCTTCACGCCGTTGCCTTTCGGGAATACCATCAACGGGTTGATATCGATCTCCGACAGGTGCTCCTCCAGGTCGGTGGAGAGTACCGAGAGGCTCACAATGGCGTGGGCCAGCGCTTCGACGTCGCATGGCGCTTGCCCCCTGGCTCCCTGCAGCAGCCGCGAGCCTTTCGTTTCTCTCGATCATATCCAGGGCCTCGCGGTGCGTCACCGGAGCCACCCTCACGCTGATGTCCTGTAGAATCTCCACAAAGATTCCCCCCAGACCGAACACCACCACCGGGCCGAACTGAGCGTCGGTCTTCATCCCGATTATGCACTCCACGCCGCCCGAGAGCATTTCTTGCACCAGCACCCCGTCGATGCGTGCCGCCGGGTCGTATCCGTGGGCGTTAGCCGTCACCTCGTCGAAGGCGACCAGAGCCTCCTCGACGGTGCGGCAATTGAGTTTCACGGCACCCGCCTCGGTCTTATGCGAGATGTCCGGGGAATCCACCTTGATGACTACGGGGAAAGCCAAGTCCTTCAACGCCGCGACCAGCTCTTCCCGAGTCTTTGCCCGTGTCTCCGAGGTAACCGGGAGGCCGCTTTCGCGGAGCAACTCCTTGGACTCGTGCTCGCTCAGCCGTGTTCTCCCGGCTCGGCGGATTTCTTCCAGCACCTTCCCTGAACTTTGTCCTGTTGCCAATGTATTATCTCCGCGAACGAGGCTTCCAGCTTCCAGGCATTATAGCATAAGGTGAAGCAATCTCACTCATCGGTCTTATTTTCTTCACCCTACAGTGTGATGTCTCCGCGACCGAATTGGCGTAGAATGGCTGGTAAACGGTTTGTTGGGATTAAAATCACGTTGAGGGAGTGGAGCATAGATGGCAGTAGAAGAGAGACCAGATGTAGATGTAGTAGTCGTGGGCGGCGGCAACGCGGCGCTGTCGGCGGTGCAAAACGGTGCTAGGGTGCTCCTGTTGGAGAAATCCCCGGAATCGGAGCGGGGCGGCAATACCAGGTTCACCGGTATCTATCGGTTTTCCTATGACGGTCTGGACGACATCCGGGCTTTGATCCCCCAGATGACCGACGAGGAGGCCGAGCACATCGACGTGAGAGAATACCCCGAGGATCAGTTCTACAACAAGCTCGGTCGTGCCGTGCTCGCTCAGCCGCGACAGATGGGTTTCCAGATTTACGACGCCAAGACCATCGGCTTGAATCTGCTCATGCATATGGAGCGGTATAAGATGTCCAAGCCCATCGTCGCCGATACGATAGAGGACCTGGCCGTCCAGATCGACGTCGACGAAGAGGCTCTGGGCCGCAGCGTCGACGAGTTCAACGCCGCCTGCCCGGATGCCCCCCTCAACGTGGAGGAGCTCACGGCTGCGGTTCAGTCGGGGGTCTACAACCCCGCCATAATGGATGGCAAAGCCACGACCGGGCTTGAGCCAAAGAAGTGCAACTGGGCCTCTCGGATCAATACCCCTCCGTTCTACGCCTACCCGGTTACCTGCGGGGTAACCTTCACTTATGGCGGTCTCAAGACGGACAAGGACGCGCGGGTGCTTGATACCGAGGGAAACGTGATCCGTGGATTGTATGCCGCGGGCGAGGTCGCCGGCAACTTCTATTTCAACTACTGCGCGGGCACGGGTCTCACCAAAGGAGCGGTATTCGGCCGAATTTCCGGAAGGAACGCAGCCCTGGATTGCCGGTGAGACGTCCCAGATTGTGGCTCTGCGGCGCGCCTCAGAGCC
>JAMDCE010000171.1:0-9587 GCA_023489135.1 Chloroflexota bacterium | reverse complement strand
GAGGGAGCATCCGCCGGAAGGAAGGCGAGGGCAAATCCCCTCTCCCTCGCGGCACGAGGGAGAGGGCTAGGGTGAGGGTGTGGTAGTTCCGGCGAATCCCTCACCCCAGCCCTCTCCCTTTTGAAAAGGGAGAGGGAGCTTCGTCGGCCTTCTGGGCGGTGTTGACAGTCCAATAAGAACGACTCACACGTCTCGGGATAGAGAGGACTGTGGGTTTGCAGAGCACCACTAGGCAAAAACTCGGCTCGAAAGGGTTCGTTGGTTTAGAGGTCAACTTGGAGAGGTGATGAATGAGAATATTGGTGTGCTTGAAGTCGGTCCCGCGTGAGATTGTCCGCGTGAAGGTCTCGGAAGCGGGGGACCGGGTGCCGTCCGAGAGCCACGGGCAGACGGTGAACGAAAGCGACGAGTACGCCCTGGAGCAGGCGCTGGCCCTGAAGACGGCGCTGGGATGCGAAGTCGTGGTGGCTTCGGTGGGATCGTTGACCGCGGCCAAGCTGGGAATCCCCAATGCCTATGCCGTTACCAAAGTCGAAGCCGGCTCGGATCCGGGCGTGGTGCGGGTCACCAAGGAGCTGGGAGGTGGAGTGCAGCAGGTGCTCGACGTGTCGCTGCCGGCCGTGCTCTGCATCCAGTCCGGCGGGCAGCCGCTCAGCTACGCCGCTCCGGCCAAGATTCTCCGTGCCCGGCGTAACCCCCTGAAGGTCGTCAAGTTGCCTGATCTGGGGCTGGACAAGGCCACCATCACCCAGCTTAGCCGCCTGAAAATCGTCGATGTGGGCGTGCCGGAGCGCAAGCAACAGGCTGAATTCCTGGAAGGCGACACGAAGAAGGTGGCCGAGTTGCTCCTGGGCAAGATCAGAGGCGAGGGCTGGAAAATGAGCAATGATACACTCAACGATGCCCTGACCAAGGCGGACATCATCGTCTCTATCGGGCGCGGCATCGGCTCCAAGACCAACATACCGCTGTACCGGCACTTGGCCGAGACCCTGGGGAGATTTTGGCCTGTTCGAGGCCCCTGGCAGATCTGGAATGGCTGTCCCAGGAGCATCTGGTAGGTATGTCCGGCAGCACCGTGAAACCGAGGGTCTATCTCGCCTGTGGCATCTCGGGTGCCTACCAGCACCTCGCCGGCATGCAGGAGGCGCAGAACATCATCGCCATCAATAACGATCCGTCCGCCCCCATTTTTGAAGTGGCGCACTGCGGTGTGCTGGCCGACCTTAGCCAGATCGTCCCGGCCTTGCTGGAGGCCGCCAAGGCCTCGCCGAAGTAGGTGCGTTCTAACCAGTTCAAATTGTCCTTGCTCAGATCGACCTTAGGGTAGATAATATGTGTAGAAACTGAGCCTGGGACCCGGCCGTGCCTTAAGAAAGTCGGCCGCCGGGGCCTGCTGACGCAACTGAGGTAAATTGAAACGGCGTAGCTTACACCCCCTCGAAGGGGTATATGAAGACGAAAACCTGTCCACCGCGCGCAAAGTACACTTGAATTTGCCGGTTCCAATTCTCTTTGAAGAGGTGCTGGGACGCCGAGAGGGGAAGGTAACGCATTCGGGCTCGCTGGTGGTCAACACCGGAAAGTATACCGGCCGCTCGCCCGAAGACAAGTTCATCGTGCGGGAGCCAACCTCCACTGGCAGGATCTGGTGGGGACCGGTAAACCGTCCCTTTGATCCCGAAAGGTTCGACGCGCTGTATCGGCGCATCCGCGACTACCTCAAGGGCAAGGATATTTTCGTTCAAGAGTGCTTTTCCGGCGCCGATCCGGAGTATCGCATTCCGGTCAGGGTTATTTCCGAGACCGCCTGGCACAGTCTTTTCGCCCATCACCTTTTCCTCTGCGACGAGCAGGCGAACCGGCCAAGCTATTCTAACCGGCTCACCGTGGTGTGCGTGCCGCGTTTTCAGGCCAGTCCCGAGGTGGATGGGACCAACTCGGAAACGTTCATCCTCGTCAATTTCGGGCGGAACCTGATTCTCATAGGGGGCACCAGCTACGCCGGCGAAATCAAGAAATCCGTTTTCACGGCGCTCAACTATCTCCTTCCGCAAAACGGAATCCTTTCCATGCACTGCTCGGCCAATGTGGGCACCGGCGGAGACGTGGCTCTGTTCTTTGGACTGTCCGGCACAGGAAAGACTACGCTCTCCACCGATCCCGACCGGATGCTGGTCGGCGACGATGAGCACGGATGGAGTGATCGGGGGGTCTTCAACCTGGAGGGAGGGTGCTATGCCAAGGTCATCCGGCTTTCCCGGGAAGACGAGCCCCAGATCTTCAATGCCGCCCAACGTTTCGGTGCCGTCCTCGAAAACGTTGGCATTGACGAAGCGACCCGTGAGGTCGACTTCGACGACCAGTCTCGCACCGAGAACACTCGCGCGGCCTATCCTTTGAGCTACATTCCGGGTGCGGTGTCCTCGGAAATGGCCGGCCACCCCAAGAACATCTTCCTGCTGTCGGCCGATGCCTTCGGAGTCCTTCCTCCCGTTGCCAGGTTGACTACTGAGCAGACTATGTACTACTTTCTGTCCGGTTACACCGCCAAAGTGGCCGGCACGGAACGAGGACTATCCGCCGAGCCGCAAGCCACCTTTAGCACCTGCTTCGGGGCCCCGTTCCTGCCGCTGCCCCCTTTGACGTATGCCAAGCTGCTGGGCGAGAGGATAGCCCGCCATAGCGTTCAATGCTGGTTGATAAACACCGGCTGGATCGGCGGCCGGAGCAGCGCCGGCAACAGGATGCCCATTGGCCTTACCCGAGCCATTATTCGGTGCGCTCTTGCAGGGAGCTTGAGCGAAGCTCCCGTCGATGTCGATCCCATCTTCGGTCTTCAAGTACCAAGGGCCTGCGATTCTGTTCCTCCACACTTGCTCCAACCCCGCCTGGCTTGGGCGGACGGCGCGGCTTATGATGCCCAGGCGAGGAAGCTGGCCGCCCGCTTCCAGGAAAACTTCAAGCAGTTCGACGGCGTGTCTATCCTGTCAACCGGATAATTCCTCCTTGCGGCGTTTAGTGGAGCGCCTCACTTGGAGGCGCACCCGCCGGACGTGCCCTCCGAGGACGCGGGACTTCGGTGCCGGCATCCGGCGTCGTCTTCTATCTACTGGCTGCCTTCCGAAGATAGGCCAATAGGCGTTCCCGGACCGAGAGTAGCTCGAGACACACGCGTTCTCGACCGAGCTGGGTGACCTGAGCGAGTTTCAGTTCTCGGAGGCCGGCTTGGTGCCAGGTCAGTCGGTAGCCATGTCGGGCTCAGTCAGGCAGTTGGGGGACCGGGCACGCAATACTGAATGGCGAAGCGGGAGATATCGCTAGCCGCTCTATTGATAGATTACCTGTCCTCGGAGCCATTCGGTGATTCCGCTTCGTCTATCTAACACACTCCCCGCGCGGGTCGCCACCGCTTCCAGTTGTTGAGCCATCTCCAGCGAGTCGCCCGTGAAAAGGCAGTTGTTGGCCCGCAGGAATACGTCGGCAGCAATAAATGCCGTTCGCTTGTTGCCCTCAACAAATGCCCGGGCTTGAGAGATGCCCACTGCAAGAAGCGCACACTGCTCAACCAGATCGGCGCTGGCGTAGTATGCGGCCGTCTGGGGGCGCATCACCGCCGATTCTAGGAGCGGGCGATCCCTAAGCGGCGCTGGTTCGTCCCCGGTTTTCTCCATAACGAAAACGTGAAGGGCCTCGATATCGAGCGCGGTGAGATAATTCGTTTCCGGCATTGTCTAGCGGCCGGCAAGATAATTGACAGACCAGGAAGCCTAATCTATAATCGTGTCGTTCCAGTCTAGTAGTCTAGACCGGACACACCTTCAGTCAAGTGGCTGTCCTTGGTTTGGCGGTGGGCTGTGTGTCGCCAAGGCGATTTGGAGCGAGGTCGTGTGTTAGATAGACGAAGCGGAATCCCCATCTACTACCAGCTCAAGCTCCACCTTCGGGAGAAGATCCTGTCCGGCGAGCTTGCCCCCGGCCAGCAAACCCCATCGGAACAGCAGGTGGCGAAGGATTTTGGCATCAGCAAGATGACCGTGCGGCAGGCTCTGGCGGACCTGGAGGACGAGGGGCTTCTACAGCGCAAGCCGGGGGTGGGAACCTTTGTCGCTCAGCGCAAGATTCATAGAAATCTGGTCGGCGGTTTTGTGACCTTCTTCGAGAGCGCCATAGATGGGCGCACCCCGACCTCGCGCTTCTTGAGTGGGCAGAGGGTGGGCGCGGAAGGTAAGATCCAGGCTGAGCTACACTTGCGGCGAGGCGAGCCGGTCGTGAAGCTGGAACGAGTCCTTTTGCTCGACGGGGAAGCGGTCGCCCTTTCCACGATCTACGTAGTAGAGAGGAAGTGTCCCGATCTGCTGCAGGATGTGGAGCGGTGGCATTCGCTGATCTGGCTCTTCGAGCGGAAGTATCACCTGTCGCCGGTCAAGGCCGAGCAGGGTGTGGATGCCGTGACGGCCGATGCCAGGGTGGCGAATCTGCTGGAGATAGACGTCGGCGCTCCGCTTCTTTATACCGAGCGAACCACCTATCTGGAGGACGGAACCCCCATCGAGTTGACCGAGACCTACCTGAGGAGCGACAAATACACTTACCACGTAACGCTTCATCGCCGGAAGACGGACTTGCAGGGGGATTCTAGGGAGCAGCTTACCCGGCGAGAAGAGGAGGTTCTCAATCTGATCGTCGCCGGGCTGAGCAACAAGGAGATCTCGGAAAGGCTATGTGTTGCGGTGGATACGGTCAAGTCGCACGTCCACCACATCATGAAGAAGCTGGAAGTGTCCGACCGCACCAACGCGGCATTACTGGCGCTTCGGAAGGAGTTGAGTTACTAGCGATGCTTCCTCATCGAGTCGGCTATTGGAACATCGGTGATGAACACTATCTCATTTTTCCCATCGCCATCCTCGCCATCGCGGTCCTATTCTATGCCTTTCGCCAACACTATCGTATGTGGCGCCTGGGGCGCGCGGAGAAGCGTTTCGATCGCCCCGGGGACAGGCTGAAGGGGCTTCTCTCTTACGGTTTCGGTAATGCTCGGGTGGTCGGCGAGGGCTATCCCGGGCTTATGCACGTCCTTATTTACGGTGGCATGGTGTTGCTCTTCATCGGGACCGTTATGGACTCCGCCGAGTACTACCTGCACCTGGTGTTCAACGTTTCTTACTTGCAGGGCACTCTGTATCTGGTGTATTCGCTGGTCTTGGATATTGCGGCCGCGGCCGTCGTAGTCGGTCTGTTGCTGGCAGCCTATCGCAGATACATTCAGAAGCCGGATCGGCTCAATAATGTGAGCGATGACTGGATCTCCCTCGCGCTTCTGGCTGCGATCGTGGTAAGCGGGTTGCTGGTGGAGGGTTTTCGCATCGCCGTCGACGAGGCGGCACAGCATCCCGATTGGTCCGTCTGGTCCCCGCTGGGCTACGGGCTGGCTCTGACTTTCAACGGATCGGGCCTGGCAGAGAACACGCAGCTGGTTCTCCATCGAGTCTTCTGGTGGGTGCACATGCTCGGAGCCATGGGCTGGATCGCGTACATTTTCCACTCCAAGCTAAGCCACATTTGCGTCGCTCCGCTTAACATCTACTTGCGCAACCTGCAACCCACGGGTACGCTTCCTCTCATTCCGGATATGGAAAACGCCGAGACGTTTGGGGCCGGAACCATCCGCGACTTCACCTGGAAGCAGCTCCTGGACCTCGACGCCTGCGTGCGCTGTGGCCGGTGCCAGGACAATTGCCCGGCCTATCTTACGGGCAAGCCGTTGAGCCCGAAGGCGCTGATCCAGGACCTCAAGACGCAAATGGAGGCCGCCGCGGCGCGTGGCCTAGGGCCGTCACCGGAAGGCGACGGCCCGGCCACCGAAGGGCCTTCCATTATCGGAGATGCCATCACCGACGAGATCCCCTGGGCCTGCACCACCTGTGGCGCCTGCCAGGAGGTGTGCCCGGTATTCGTGGAGCACATCAACAAGGTCGTGGATATCCGCCGCAATCTGGTCTTGATGGAAAGCCGAATGCCGGAGGGCTTCCAAACCGTCCTGACCAACCTGGAGCGTCGAGGACATCCCTGGGCGGGAACGCAATACAATCGAACCGACTGGATAAATGAGCTTGGCCTGAAGGCCCTGGAGCCCGAGGAAGAGGCGGATCTCCTCTACTGGGTGGGTTGCACCGGAGTTCTGGAAGGCCGAAGCCGCAAGATAACCTACGCCACGGCCAGGTTGCTGCGGTCGGCGGGCGTGAGCTTCGGCCTGCTGGGCAGCGAGGAGGCGTGCTGCGGGGACGCCGCCCGCCGCATCGGCAATGAGTATCTGTTCCAGATGATGGCTCAACAGAACGTAGAGGTGCTCAAGTCGCACGGGGTGAAGCGCATCGTCACCCATTGCCCTCATTGCTTCAACGTGCTCAAGAACGAGTATCCTCAGCTCGGCGGGGAATTCCAGGTTGTTCACCACAGCCAGCTTCTGGCCCAGCTCGTTCAAGAGGGCAAGCTGAGGCTGAACAAGGCGTTTGCCGCCAGCGTGGCCGTTCACGATTCGTGCTATCTGGGGCGCCACAATCACATCTACGATGCTCCCAGAGAGATTCTGAAGGCCGTGCCCGGGGTCAGCCTTTCGGAGATGAAGCGCTCCAAAGAACGCAGCTTCTGCTGCGGCGGTGGTGGTGGACATATGTGGGTGGAGGAGACCACCGCCCAGCGCATCAACGACGTCCGCGTCCAACAAGCCCTGGAAACCGGCGCCGATGTGGTGGCGGTGGCCTGCCCCTACTGCCTCCAGATGTTCGAAGCCGGCATCAAGGCCAAGGATCAAGGCAGGCTGAAAGTGCGTGACCTCTCGGAGATTATCGAGGAGGTCGTGGAGCCGAGCGCGGAGAGGGTAACAACCCCGGTATCGTAGCTTGAGTGAAGGTGCCAGGGCAGCGCCCTGGCACCTTCATCACGGTGCCCGTCGAGGCAGGTAAGTAGCCGGCACCGCCTGTTGGTTATCCTCCGTCAATAATGGATCACCACCGGAGTGCCGTAGTCGGCAAAGTCCCAGAAGTAAGCCGCGGCACCATAGTCCATCCCGACGCAGCCGTGGCTCGTCGGGGTGTTGCCAAATACCGAAGCCGGCTGCCAGTAGTTGTAGTGCAGGGCATATCCACCACCGGCGAAGTACTGCGTGAAGTACACGTTCTCCAGGTAGTACTCGTCGCCGGGGACCGTCGAGAGCATCGTCTCATTGTAAACCCTGCTAAAGATGTAGTAGGTGCCGGTAGGCGTCTCGTGACCCGGTTTCCCCGTCGTCACGTATGCCGTGTATTGCGGCGCGTCGCCAACAAATGCCGTCGCAGTTTGGTTGCTCAGGTCGACATCTATCCAGCGTCCCGTCATACCGGAAACAGCTCCACCAGCCGATCCGGACGGGACCTGGGAAGATATGTAGGCGCTGGAGACGTACCACCCTGATATGGTCTCGTACCAGGTGCCGCCTTCACCTGCTACCTCATCGACGATTGCCACGGGGTCGCCGTAGTACAAGACATCGATTACCGTCGACGCGGCGCTTGGCGCCGATCGCACGTTTAGGACGTCGGTGGAAACGTATCCGGTCCAGGAAGCGGCGCTTGCCGGCGTCGCGACTGGGAGAAACAATCCAAGAACCACTATCGACACGCATAAGACGGCTAACAGCTTCTTCATCACAACCACCTCCTCCAAGAAGCTCCACGCCCATGGTTAAGAATTCTCGTCCATGCAGACAAGTCTTCCAAGACGAAATCTCGATAAGTTGGAGCTTCAAGCCCGACTTCCCCACTTGCGTCGGGTTCGCCTTCTTGTGCAGACTCTATGCCACGATTTTGGGGAGGTGACCGAGGATAGGGGTGAGGTTAGACCGCTAACTCCTGGTCTTGGAGACGCAGGCCTATCCTCTGGAGGGCAATGGGGCCTAGATTCGAGGCCGCTTTGCGCATCGCCTCGTGAGGGTCATCATCCTCGCCTTTGAGCTCGAGAATGGACACGCGCCATTCTGACACGTCTGTACCTAATCTATGGAGCGGCCGGGCCGAGATTCTCCGCATACACTCTTTCAGGCGCTCTAGCGCCGTCTCGGCCGCCTGGCGACCGGTTCCCGGCATCAGCAAAGCAAAATAGGGACCCTCCAACCAGGCCAGGGTATCGCTGCGGCGCAACTGTTGCAACAGCGACAACTGGACTTGCCTCAACAGCAACTCGGTCTGGTGGTGGCCGTACGCTTTTTCAGCCTTGTCCATTATTCGAAGCTCCACGATCGCGAGTGAGCTGGGCTGCCGGTAACGCTTCGCACGGGCCAGTTCCTTGTCCAGGAGAAAAAGGAGCCTCTCACGGTCGGCAGCTTTGGGCACCTCGTGGCTGAACTTGATTTGCTGCAGGTCCCTCGCGATCATGCCCACCCCGCTCAATCCGATGGACAGGGCGACAAACGCGATTGACTGCAACACCAGGCTCGCCTGGAGCAGGGCGCCGCTGCCGGAGAGTGGCATTAGCAGTATCAGCCCCGCTATTTCCAGGATCGCTCCCACCACGATCCCGGCTCTCGTGCCCCATTTGTACGCGAACATCGCGACCAGCAGGAAGGCGAAATAGGTAAAAGCGAGGCCCATCGAATTGCTCAGGAAGAGGGGCAGAGCTACCGCGCTCGCTCCCGCCACCAGCATGCCAATGAGAAGCTTGTTGTGCGCCCGGGAGTGTATCCTATTGTAGTATCCGCCTTTCGAGAAATCAGGCATCATCCGCTAGTCCCCATAACCGCGTCACATCTCTTGATTCGGACTCGTATGTGACGCGTTGTCCCCCAACAGTTTTCTCCTGCCGCCTGGCTTCTAGGATAGGTACCTTCTGCCCTAACGTCAATAGGGCATTGGTACCATTGAGAAGTGCCCTCTACCGGTCCGCCTGCTCCCGCGCAGGGAGCACCAGCAAACCCGCGACCACATAGGATAGGGCCATCACGTAGAAAGTGAAGACGAAGCCCTGGGTATCCACGAGATACCCCAACAATGAGGCCCAAACGGAGCCTGCCAGCGCCGTGGTGGCAAAGTAGAGCCCGAAGGCCAGGTCGCGCGAGCTGCTATGCGTCGTGTCGGCCAGGAAGGTCTGCAAGATCGGGCTCTCGGCGTAGCTGGTGCATCCCACCACCAGTATCACCACCGGCAGGAGCCAGCTTTGCGCCGTAACGCTCATCAGCACCACGGTCGAGATCGTAGCCACAACGTAGGCCACCAGGGCCACGCCTTTCCGGCCCATCCGATCCGAGACACGACCCGCCGCCAAAGGTCCGACCACGCTGCCGATCATAAGCACCGTGAACAGCACTCCCACGTACGGCGCGTCCAGCTTCAATCCGTTCCGCAGATACAGGGGCACGTAGTTCATCACCACCCCCAGCCCTCTTCCGCCCGCCGCTACGATGGAAGCGAGGAAAATGAACAAGGCCGTGCGATTGCTGAGGATTGAGACAACTTCTCGCAGCGGATTCCCGCCCGATCGCTCGCCCGAGGCGAAGGGGGAACCACGTTCTTCGATGAAGTAGGTAAGCATTGCCGCGAGCACTATTCCAG
>JAMDCE010000456.1 GCA_023489135.1 Chloroflexota bacterium | reverse complement strand
GGGCCAACCTGATCTTCGTTCCAAGGGCAATAAGCACTGGCACCGAGTCGGCGGAGAAAAGGGCGTTGCACTTCTTGGAGCGCTTGGCGATGTGGCAGACCTGGCCGCCGGTTTTGAAGCAGGGTGGATGGGTCTGGCGCCAGAAATGGGACTGGTTGAAATACCAGCAGCGCGCATCCAGGCCGACGTTGCCACCGATGGTGGCGACATTGCGGATCTCAAGTGAGGCGATCTTCCCGATGGCTTCAGCCAGGGTGGGGAATCGCTGGAGAATAACTGGGGAGGTTTCGAGAGAGCGCAGGGAGGTCATGGCGCCTAGGCGCAGGCCCGCCCCGTCGGCATCTATATAGTTCAGTTCCCCGATCTCGGCCAGGTTTACCAGCAACTCAGGCTTGGCCGTGCGTTGCTTCATTCTGACCAGGAGATCTGTGCCGCCGGCCTTGACGCTGGCTTTCGGACCGGCCTGGGCTAGAATCGTCAGCGCCTCGCCAAGGGTCTTGGGTTCGTGATAATCGAAGCCTGCTAGTCGCATCTTTGTCACCTCTCAGAACCGCTAGAGCAAAGCAACGCTCGACTGTTCTCCGGCAGGGCCCTGTTTCAGGTCTCTGACTCAAGCAACGTGGCCGTTCTAGGGCCGCCTTGGCCCGGCCGGAACTGCGGACAAGGACGGCTTACCTAGGCGCCCCGAAGCGGGCGGTGTCGAGGGGAAGCTCGCTGAGGTGCTTCTTCGCCCACTCACCGGCCTTCTCGTTGGCCAGCTTGACGAAATCGACGGCCTTAGGGTCGAGTTGCAGCAACGCTCCAATGTTCAGGACAACTGTTTCCAGGGACTCGCTGGGTTTCCACTTCAAGGGGTAACCGAGATAGATCGACTGGTCGGGGAAAACGTGCGGATTGAAAACAGGGGTCAGCAGCTTGGCTCGGGGATAATCATCCCAGGGGTACTCGTGACTCAGGGTGATCTCTACCCGGTGCCGGTTTCGATAGACCACCTGCCCGCCTGAATCCAGCGCTACGCTGCGACAATTATACTCCAGGACATACTGCGTTGGCGGATTGCCACTCACGCTGATCAGCTTGAGCTCACCGCCGCTCCGGATGACCAACTGGCGAACCTTGTCGTAGTCGTTCTGCAGCCGCTGACGGCTCATAGCGCACATGCTCCTGCTCCCAATCTAGTAACCAATTATCCCTGGCGCGGAAGTTCCGAACGGTTTTGGTAGACTTCGCAGGATCGTGTGAATATACAGATTGTCACCCTGAGCGAAGTTTGTCATTCTTCGCCCCCTTTTGGGGGCGAATCCTTCGTCGCCGGGTACCCTCTGGGTGCCTCCTCAGGATGGAATGACGACAGCGCTTTATTTATCAGAGTAACGAAGATTCTCAACTTAACAGGGATGCTTCGCTACGCTTAGAGCGGCAAGATGACTTGTAACGCCTCCACGTTTCTGCAATACTTCTTACAGTACCACTGTTCCGCGTCGTCCACCATGGACGAATCTGACCTTAGCCAGTCACTCCTGATCCCTGTACTACCTCGAGCCGCGGTTCCAACGGCGCAACCGGCGCCCCGGGCGTTGTGGAGCTGAGTTGAAGACCGGTGATCCCGCTGCTTACCTTGCTTAAATGCGCTCTCATGTCGTCCCTGGAATTGCTCAGCATGGTGAGAGACCGGGAGAAACGACCGTCAAGCTCTTCCTGGAGCGCTTTGACGCTGGTTTGCACCGCCTGCAAGTATCGCTCCAGATGCTCGATATCGATATTCTGCGACGTCTTGAGCACGGTTTGGAAAACCAACAACAGATAAGGCACAAACATGCTGTAGCTAACTAGAACGACGTTGAGTTGAAAGATATCGGCCTGAATCCCGCAGCATAGGTCATACACGGCGTCGGGGACAGCCGCCACCCCGAAATTGACGGTGACACTGGGATCGATGTACTTCTTGACTTCTTTGGCCTTGGTCACCACCGCTGACTCGATTTGACCTTTCAATCTCACTTGCTCGTCAACGTTGTCGCAACTGACGAATTGCTCCAGCAGGTTGGCAGCGGTCCACTTACTGTCAATCGGCAAAATCAAGTTGTTGGGCAGGCGAAGACCGAACTCAACAGGCTTTCCCCCCACCGTGAAATCACGTACTTGCCACTCCGGAGGAAGCTTGGCGAATACCATCTCCAATATGTTCTCGCCGGCTGCACCTCTGCTTTGGGTGCCAGCGATGATCGTCTCCAGCCGCCGAATGGAATCGGCCGTTCTCCGTTCAACCTCTTCTCGGGCGCTCGCATGGGTCTTCAATTGCGCCAGGCCTTCGCTGGCGCGGGAGAGCTCTGTCCTTATCGCGTCCGCTGTCTGCATAAGAGAACTGGTGGCTGTGCTGGCCTGAGTTAGCTGAGTGCTTAGCCCCTGGATGCTCTGGCCAGCGACGCTTTGGTTCTGCTCGATGGAGGAGACTCGCTGAGCCAGCACGGCCGTCTGCGTCTGGGTTGATTGGATCGCCTGAGTCAGGTTCTGTAGCGGTGTCGAGAGATCGGTCGCGCCCTGAGGCTTGCGCAGTTGCAGGTAGAGGACCACCAGCACCGCTCCCGAGAGACCAATCATCAAGATGACAAGGATGGCGAGGAGCAGAGTGTTCATAGGCGCTCCGTTGGCTAGGTCTTCTTGTTGCCCTCGGCGTACAGCACGTACGTGGCTCTCTCTTCTGATAGAACTCCAGACGGAACGGCGAGGTCTCGCCCGCAGCCAGCCCGTCAAGCTTGCCAGGACCTACCGCTGCGTCAACCAACTTGGCGTCCGACCCGTCGCCGGCTGCGACCACCTGCACGAGTTCTGGCCTGCGCGGGAAAGACTGAAAGATTGCCCGAGGCAACCGGGTGGACGAAGGGCTGAAAAGCTCTGTTCCTTGCGGGTCTGGGTTGGCTGGATAGGCAAGTGTAGAGGGAATACAACTGGCTGGGCGATAACCCCACTACGGCCGTTAGAATAACACCACCGTTGACAAGGTGTCAAGAATACGCATTCATTCATCTAAAATGTTACCGGGCCCAGTATAGTTCCCTCAAAAGAAAATGTTACCGAGGGGGCGATGGTAGACGAAGGGAAGATGTCCATTAGTGAACGACGCAAGTACCTGGATCGGGTACACGAACGCTATCTGAAAGCTGATCGAACCAAGAAGGAAGAGATGCTTGACGAAATGGAACTGGTGACTGGTTTGCATCGCAAGAGCTTGATCAGGCTGCTCAAACCAGACGGCTTGATCCGCAAGAAGAGAACTCGCCGACGAGGTAAAGTCTACGGTGTCGAGGTAGAAGACGCCCTCAAGATCATCAGCGAGTCCCTCGACTACATTTGTGCCGAACGCCTTACTCCGAGCCTTGTGCGAACTGCTCGTCACCTGGCCAGGCACAAAGAACTCACTCTCAGCCCTGAACTTGAGACTCTTCTGGCAAGAATAAGCGTCTCTTCGGTCCAACGCATTCTTTCTCGGCTCACTCGCGACACTCCCAAACTTCCTCGCAAAGGACCGACAGAAGCTAATCAACTGCGCAAAGAGGTGCCTATG
>JAMDCE010000107.1 GCA_023489135.1 Chloroflexota bacterium | reverse complement strand
GCAGATTATCTTCCATCCGGCGGGGCACTCTGGTTAGTCCTCGAAGATGGCGCCCGCTCAGAGTGTTTTGCCGTAGCGACTGTTCAATCCGGGGAACAAAATAGTGGTAGGCCGAGAGGACGAAGTTGAAACCAGAGCCGATGGTGGCTGGCGCCAGGCGGCCGGCGTCGCCGACGATGAGGATGCGATCCAGGGCGCTCTTCTTCAGCCGTCCCAGCGGCACGTAACCATATTTCTCTTCGATGGGAGTGAATCCAGCGAGATTCTTCGCCACCTCCGGAACCTTCTCCAAATGGAACTGGAATTCATTTCTCATCTCTTCCAGGGGCACCGGCCGCTCGGTAATGAAGAAAATAATGGGCGCGCCCGTCTTCTCGTCGATGGGATAGAAGAAGACGTAGGGGCGCGGCGTTTTCGACAAGAAGGATTGCACCAGAATCAATTCGTCGAGGTCGACGTGGTCAAGCTGGGCAATCCAGCCGTAGAAAGAGTAATAATACTTTTCCTGGGCGATTTGGGCCCGGGAGACGATGGCGGAGAAGCAGCCGGTGGCGTCGATGAGCAACCTTCCGGCGAAATTGCGCTGGCTCGTTTCGGCGAGAATGTACCTTCCATTTTGCCGGGCGCCGGTGATCTCGCAACGGTCGAGGAGGTGGGCGCCCCGGGCGCGGGCTTCGCCCGCCCACTTCGTCAGAACGCGTCGCTCGTCCAGGATCGCTACGTAATCGTCGTCGTCGACGGGAAGAACAGAGAGCCCATTGGTCCGCGAACCGACCACCAGGCGCGTGGGCCGGCACAACACACAATCCTGCAGGTTGTGTCTGAGGACGTTTTCCTTCCAGGCCAGCCACACTTTATGGCAGGCCCCGATCTCTTCCTTTTCGATCACCAGGACCCGGAAGTTTCGGCTCAGTTCTTTGGCTAGATACAGCCCCGCCGGGCCGGCTCCAGCGATAAGGATATCGTATTCGTTCATCGATCTGCCCGACTATCCGAGTTTAAACGCGCTGCTAATGAACCACTTTCCACCCTTATTCACCAGGGCCACGGTGTCATCTATGTTTCTCGCCGTGGCCTGCCCGGCAGCGGTGATCCTCACCTCGCCACTCATATGAACCTGGGCGGTGGAATCGGTGCTGCTGACTAGGTCGTAAGTCATGCCGGAAAACTCGATTTCGGAGGCCATAGAGAGAAGATTCAGCGTCGGTCGCACTTCACTCTGCTTGTCAGGGTCGACGTAGCCGAGCGCGGCGTTCTCATCCTGAGCCTCCACCGCCTGTACGAAGGCCTTGACGGTAGAAATGGGGTCGGCCGCGCCCGTGACGACGGGCGTTGGTTCGGTCGAAGAGGGGGTGGCCTCTCCCGAGACAGTCGCCGGAACTTCCGTAGGGACGCTGGTTGGCTCTGGCGTAGGGGGAGGCGGCGGAGCCGGTGTGGCCGTAGCGGTTGGGGTCGCCGTGGCTGTGGGAGTGGCCGTCGGTTCAGCGCCGAATCCGCAACCGGCCAGGCCCAGCGAAAGGGCCAATGCTAGCAGAAGGCTAAGCGCTATATAACGCCGGAAGGCCGATGTTTCCCGCATGAACCGATCCCTTCGCTACTTCTCGAGAATAACCTGGGCCACGGCAAACTCGTCGGTGTGGCTCAAAGACAGATGAACGTGTTTGATCCCCGCGTCCTCGGCGAGCTGCTTGGCTTCGTCGTGGAGGGCCAACTGAGGCTGGCCCTCGGCGTCGTGGAACACTTCCAAATCAGTCCATTTCACGCTGGAACGCCAACCAGCGCGACTGGCCTTGAAGAAGGCTTCTTTTGCGGCAAACCTGGCAGCGTAAGACTGTGCTTCGGTTTTCTTCCCCTCGCAGTAAAATCTCTCTTGGGGAGTGAAAAGATGCTGCAGGTAGGCCTCGCCACGCCGCCGTATGGCCTCTTCAATCTGTCTTACCGGCTGGAGATCTATCCCCGTTCCGTAGATCAACCCTCGTTCCTCAGGCCACGCCCGCTTTCCGGCACTGCTCTACGTGCGCGGCGATGGCGCTAACGGTGCCCAGATCATCGAGCTCCCGCCGGGTGATCTTGACGGAAAACTCCTTTTGCAGCGCTACCGCCAGCTCCACGCGCTCGGTCGAATCCAGGCCCAGGTCGACAATCAGCGAGGCCTCTGGCGTGACCTCTCCTGGCTCGAAGCCCATCTCCACCAGCATTTCTTCGATTCTTTCCAGGGCTCCCTTCTCCTCTTCAGCGCTCACTTGGACTACCTCCGTTGTCTTGTTTGACGGTCCGGTTAGTTGGCTGCCCCTTCTCTTCGTGTGCCGACAATGTACGGGCGAAGCACCCGCAAGGAATGGGTTACGGGTTAGGGGGCTTTCAAGGCTTTGACTCTAACCCCTAACCCTCAAATACTTAATCACCGTCCCCCTCCACCTTGAGATCATTCTGATAACCAAGCCGGATGGTTTTGAAGGTAACCTTCCCCCGGTCCGGACAGGTGGTATGGACGACGCCAGCCTCGCTTTCCCAGGGGAAGGACACCCCGAAATTGAGCGCTGCAATCATCGGAAAGAGAGCGTGGTAGGCTCCCCCGCAGAAACGATGGTTGGGGGTTTGCATGCCGACGAACTCGAACTCATCTCCCTCTTTATAGCCGAGAGGGCATTCCTCGATCACCTTTTCTGCTAGCACCTTGAAGATGGCGGGGTTGGCCATTTCTTGAACCTTTCTAGTTTGAATTTGACTCCCGTCGGCTGAAGGCCAGGACGCAGTTGACCCCTCCCTGGCCCCGGGAATTCACCAGAGCCACCTCGATCTTCGCCCGCCGGGGCTGATTGGGAACATAATTGAGGTCGCAGGCAGGATCCGGGCTGGCGTAATTGATGGTCGGCGGAACGATCCCCGTTTCCGACGATAATAAAGCGATGGCGGCGTCCACAGCCCCGGCGGCGCCAAAGAGATTCCCAAAGATCGACTTTGGGGCGCTAACGAGCAAGCCGTTGCGAGCGTGAGACCGGAAGACATCCTTGATGGCCTCTGTCTCCAAGCGATCGCCCTCTGGCGTGCCCACGCCATCGGCGCAGATATAGTCCACTTCTCCGGGGTCGAGATTGCCTCGTTGCAAGGCCAGACGAATGGCTCGGGTAAGCTGATCGGGATTGGGTGCGTAGGAGGTGGGATGGTGCCCGTCGCTGGTCATCCCGTAGCCCACTAGCTCGCCGTAGATTCTGGCTCCTCGACCGATGGCCCGCTCCCTTTCTTCCAACACCAAAATTCCGCTTCCCTCACCCACTACCAGGCCATCGCGATCACGATCGAAGGGTCGGTAGGCCCGGGCTGGATCATTATTGGACTGCGAAAGGAGTCCCGAGGTGCAGTAGCACAGGAAACCGTAAGGCGCCACTGGCGCTTCTGTCCCTCCCGCCACAATCAAGTCGGCGAGGTCGTTGGCGATGGCTCTCTGAGCGTAGGCCAGGGCGACCGCACCGCTGGCTCGCTCCGCCACCACGGTCTTGCTGTACCCTTGAATCCCGTAGATGAGCGAAACCTGACCCTGCGGCGCGGCAGGGAACCAGGCGCTGGCCTGGTATGGGC
>JAMDCE010000450.1:1431-3585 GCA_023489135.1 Chloroflexota bacterium | reverse complement strand
CCGTTCTGGAACAGGGCTCGAGCATCACAGGCATAGACATCGGCCCGAACACCTGGCACACCCTTGTAGCTTACGAAGACAGCGCGCTCTACGAGGTAAAGGGACAGCCGAGCCAAGGGTATGACCCCGCCAGCGACAAGGAATTCGCCCATTGGGCGCCCGAAGAGGGCTGTGCTGCAGCGGACGAATACGCCAGGATAATTGCGAACGTGCTGGGCGAAATCCGGTAGTATTGTCCATCGCCACGGCTGAACACATACCCGAGAATCGCCTCGTGGTGGCGTTTTCACTATCCCGACGATCTGCCCAGGAGGTCCCCTCCGGACGTGCCGTCGCCTTCCTCCATATCTATCTTCAGCGGCACGAGAAAACGAGCCACCAGTCCCCAGAACCCGATCGAGAGCGTCAGCTCGACGATCTCCGTGTGATCGAGAAATCGCTTATTCGCTGTCCATTCGCTGTCGCCGACCTCGACGCTGCGGGTTACCTCGTCGACGTAGGCTAGAACGGCCTTTTCCTTCTCGTCAAAGGCCGGGCTGTCCTCCCAGTGAGCCAGGCCGGCCAACTGAGATTCACCGACACCGACCTGTCTGGCCAGTGGCGCGTGCTGTTGCCACTCATATTTCGATCCCAGCAGCACCGCAATCCTCAGTATTGCCATTTCTCGCAGCTTGGAATCGAGCTTGGCACCGGTCAGCAGGGAGTTGCCCAGCTTTATGAAGGGTAGCAAGGCAGCCTTGCTATGCCCCATGGTGCGATACAGATTGATAACCTTTGCCCCGCGAGATTCCAGCTTCTGGAATACCTCGCTTACCTCCTGGGGAGCGGTGTTGGCATCAACAAAAGGCACTCGAGCCATCTTCGACGTCTCCTTAACCGAGCGCTTAGACCGACGCCGTTTGCGCAAACCGCGTCGGTCTGGAGCCTCTAAACTCAGTGGACATAGTAGCGCAGCCGTGGCTCCAGTGCAAGCTCCCAACGGGGTGCGGAACACGTTTCCGCGTCAGGCAGGCGTTCGTATGGGCAGGGAGACTGGCGACAGCGAATGGACAGCGAATAAGCGAATGATTGGGCGGCTTGTTATCCGTGCCGGCAGTTCTTGCTGGAGAACAGGATTGAATGGAGAGTCCAAGTTGCCCCCTCACCTTGGCGGCTGGCCCCGCGATTGGCTTATTCCCAACTACTCGCTGGCGCCAGACCGTCAGACTGATGTATATTTCACCTGCTGACACTCGGCATCGCGAGGTGAGGTTGATGGCCAGCCAAGATAGACCGAGGTTACAGGGCGGTCTAATTAGCCAGCACGATTGGCCACAGACAGCGGGCCAGCGACTAAGAAGGTGCCCGATCGACGGGCCTCTCTCGTCAGGACAAGGCCACGGTCTGGCGCCTACTCATTCGCTTATTCGCTGTCCATTCGCTGGCGCCTCTCCGCCTGCTCTCTTGCCGCGGAAACGTGTTCCGCACCCCTCCCAACGGGCAATCCGCAGACGCCTATCCCCCCCAGGTCGGGCCACCAAACGGGGGTCCCTCCCTCAATCGGCCTTCGGCCGACCTCTCCCAAAGGGCTCATCGTTATACATAAGTATTCTCGAACGATTCCGGGCGCCCGGCGCAGCCTGAAGCCGCGGGTGTTTGACGCGCGATGCACATCGTGATGAGCAATGCCGGCTCGGACCCCGGCCGGGGTCCGATCCAGGCCGATTTTTCGACAATGCGCATCACACCGCTTTGGCCTGCGCGGGGAACTATATCGAAATGCCCGGAGTCTTCCCACTAAGGCCGTGCTGGCCCTTCCAGCGCTCCAAGTACTGTCCCATCGACTCGACAGGGGCAACCTCCTTGAGAATGACGTAGGCATCGTAGGGGTTGAACAAGCGGCAGACATCAGCCTCGTCCTTGGCCTCGACGATGTTGTACCCAGTCATCCCGTCCGAGGAAACGTAGACCATATTTCCTTCAACCGGTTGGATCTCCCGGTTTGTTTTCTTGCGGGCCAGTTCGTCGGCTTTGCCCGGTCGCACCTCGGTCTTCACAAAGAACAGCATTTTGCACCTTCCTTTCGATAGTACAATCAGTCGCGGCCTTCCATAAGAAAGCCATTCAGGTGCAGTTGGCAATTTGTGTGCCAGTGGCTGTTCTTTGTGAAGACCG
>JAMDCE010000450.1:0-1421 GCA_023489135.1 Chloroflexota bacterium | reverse complement strand
CCCTTCTAGAACAAAACCTGGGTTCGGTGCGTCCTGTCGGCGCGCTGAAACACGATGTGGGCGGTGGCGCCGGGTCGCAGGTTGCCCAGCGCTCGTTCCACATCGTCCGCGTTGTTGATGGGACGTAGGTTCAGCTCGGTGATTATGTCACCCGGCTGCAACCCGGCTCTCTCCGCCGGCGACCTGGGGCTAACTTTGCCGACGAAGGCTCCGAACACCGGAATCTGGCCGCGCTTGGCCAGGATCTTGGTAGCGTCGGCCACCGCCGCTCCCAGAGAGACCTTGCCCGAGGGGGCGTGAGCGATCAGACGCTCCAGCCGCGCCTGGTCGAATCCAATCACCACTTGTCCATTGATGTCGATGACCGGCACTCCACTCTGGCCGCTCTTCTGGATCATTTCCGTCAGAGCGGCGCGATCGACGTCTACCGGTTTCTCGACGAATGGAACGTTGCGCCGCGAAAGAAACTCCTTCGCCTGTCTGCAATATGGTCAAGTTGAAGTCGTGTATACTATGGCATTCATCCCATCACTCCCTAAATCCGAGAAATGGCCGTGCCCTTTCACCCCCAGGAGAGCTACAGGCCGCGTTGCCGTCGAGCATCAGCTAGGCTGCCCGAACCAGCGGGCTTTCTGAAACCGAACATAGCGGTCCGAAATCAAGTTCAGGGGCTTGCTCGCCAGATCGAAATTCTCGGAGAGCGTGGCCAGCACGTCCCCCAGCCCTTCTGATCGCGCGACGTAGTGAGCGGCCGCCAGCCCATAGAACCTTCGTGCCGCTTCCTCGTACTCCGCCAGGTTCCGCCGCTTGCGGCTCCGCCGCGCCACAGCTTGGAGTCCGAGGCTGGGGATGTACCCCGATAGAACGTGCTCGGGGAACATTCCGACGATGAACAGACAGATATCCCCAATGCGCTTGTAGTACGGGTAGCGAGATTCGTCTTCCAGATTACCGGCCAGGCTTATCATATCGTCAACATCCATATCGCTGTAGCTGCGGCGCCGGAATTGCCGCCCCGAGCGGTACCAAATCGTGGTGCTTTCCGTGCGCACGAAGGAAGATAACAGATCAACCAGATAATCTCTCAGAGCCGTGTTCCGCATGACGCCGGCCACGCGATCCACGTCAAAGACCGGAATGCGGCCCGTGCTGCCCACCCGCTCTATGGTAAACCTCTCCGTCGCGAGCTGTTTCACTGCCCTCCGAACGAGGATACTGAACAGCAGCCAGGGCGAGATCCTAAGCAGCACATCCTCTTCCTCGGTGACGCGTTGAAAAAGCTTATCGTCGTTGAGCATCACGTCGAGGAAGTCCGGCTTGTCCCGCACGATATCGATAATCTTGTCATGGTCATCCCTCAAAGTTGCCACTGTCTCAACTATAAAATGCAGATCCGATCGTGAAAGACGTGATGCTCAACG
>JAMDCE010000199.1 GCA_023489135.1 Chloroflexota bacterium | reverse complement strand
ATCATCTGCCTCAAGTCTTGCATTTCCTCTCGAGTTGGCATTGTCATACCTCCTTGGGTCTCTGTAGTAATACCATTCGGATCATCGACGATCTAGCTCGTGGGCTTCCAGATCTATTGCCCTCCCTTCGATGTCCACCAGACAAGCGCCACTTAATCGCGCGCCATCTGCATTCGTGCAGCCACCAAATTCAGGTGGGGGCCGAGCTACCGCGCTAGCTGTGACAAGTATCAGCCAGGCAGATGGAAGAGGTGAGAGGCAGGTGGCTAGCATCCAACGGCCGGTTGATTGATGGTAGCTAGGAGGATGCCCTCCCCAGAGGTTGCTCCTGGCTGATACTTGCCGGAACAAGTCTAAACTCGGATGACCGATTTGTTAATGTTCAAGATGCCTGGCCGTTGCCAGTCCTTCCCATAAGACAGCGTACATACCCTGGGCGGGGGTGGTCGGCCTTGTGGCTGCTAATCACCGGTACCACGCAAGGAAAGTGTGAATCCGAGCGCGGGGAGCCGCTACCGGCGAAAGCTGCTTTCAGGCCTGACCACCCCAGAGTAGCAACTAAGATACGGCTTATGCGGCCGCTGGAGCGGTTAAACCCACGGCTTCCGCATACTTCAGAAAAGTGTCGGCACCGGCCACCACTGCTCTGGCCTCAAGCGCCAGAATCTCGATCCCCACCAAGCTTACGCGGACCCAGGCATCCACCACAAGCCCCTTGTCGAGTATGCGGTCGATGACCTCAGCCAAGCTGGACGATGCTATGGCTTTTTCAACTGCCATTTGAATGCCTCCTTTCTCCTTTGCTAGCAAATGCCAAGGGCGGTGGAGAGAAGGCTCCCTCGATTCCCACCGCCCAAAGACACCGTATTTGATTTGTTGGCGAGCGACGGTTTCCGCCTCAATCCGATGTAGTCGCTCACCAATCTCTATACTCACTTTACGATGAGATTACGAATCGTCACAAGCCCCAGGCAGGTAGTTTTTGCTACTGCGAGGTGGCCCACTGAGGGGTCCCCAAGGAGGCCCCCTACATGGGGCTTGCACGCCCGGGCGCATGGTATACACTTAAACTATGGAACGACATGCCACGCACTCGGACCTCATAGACTTCCCCGGCGATACTGTAGGGAAAGTGTCATTCTGCAACGTTGCACACCGTATCTGATCGTTTGATGAAAAAGGGGCACACACCACGCGTCAGAATGGCTCTGAAGCTGAAGATGTGTCTCGCATAGCGGCTACTTGCAAGAGCCAAGAACTGGAAGGCGTTTCGTATGCAGCGCATCAAGATTCTCGTGCTGGACGAATTTCCGGTGGTTGTTGAAGGTGTGCGGAGTATTTTGAGTTCCGTCGACGATATCGAACTGGTGGGCGAGGCCACGAATTGCTCGGAAGCTGTCGAGTTGATCGCTGAGCATCGCCCACAGATACTATTGACTGACCTGCACTTGCCCAGTCTTCAAGAGGACTTGGGAATTATCCAGCATGTCAGGAAAACATACCCCGAAACGGCCGTGATCGTATTCACTACTCTCAAAGACAAGGACTCCATCGTGAAGGCGTGCATCGCAGGTGCAAGTGGGTATCTGCCCAAGGCTACATCGAGGGAGCTTCTTACCTCCAGCATTCGCACGGTAAGCAAAGGTGGCATGGTTCTCGATGCGAGTCTCGAACGAGTCATCTTCGATTCAGTTCCTTCCCAATCTGGCACCACCTCAACACAGCAGATAGGCGCTGAAGCGGCAGATCGGGATGGGATTCGGAACTTAACCGCGCGAGAGAACGAAGTTGTTCGGCTAATGGCGAAGGGATACACGAACAAACAGATAGGGAGAGATCTCTCAATATCTGACGAAACCGCCAAGAAGCACGTTCAAAGGATTATCACCAAGCTGGGTGCCTCAGATCGAACTCAGGCAGCAGTGAAAGCAGTGCGACTAGGCCTGATTCCCTATTCGCAGTGACTCTCTGATTCCTCTTGTGCCCCCAAGAAAAAACAGGGACTATTCGCCGCTCCACTTCCAGGCTGACATTACCGATGGTGCTAGTCCCTCAACAAGGCATTCATTCCAAAGCCTCACTCAGCTAACGGCCGCCCATCCGCCTAATCGGTCTTAAGATCCGTGAAACCCGGGCCGGTGAGCCTTTCTTCACAGCATCATTACGCGAGATGACAACGACGAGCCGTGGGAAATGGCAGTCAAGGGTAATTAGCGCAGAGGTCAAGCTGGCTTGAGAGCTAGCAGTACTTTTGTACCATTGCTGCACAAGAAACGGCTGGGGTAGAGTTCATTTGTTATGCAAAGTTCATTTATTGCGATTTTGGATAAGGAGGAGTTGTGCCGCGACCTTGCCCTCACTGCGGTAGGCGTCATTCGGGAATCTGTGGCATCCCTCGGAACGGGGTCGGGCCAGGTGTCGAACGGGCTGAATCTACCAGTTCTACCGGGCCAACAGGGGAGACTTACCCTCTAAGCACGAAGCGGGGCAAGCCACGGGTCAAAGTGGCCAGAAAGACACTGGAAAGGCTTTTGGCCGAGGCTCGCCGGCAGGAGGAGGAAGTCTTGAGCATGCTGAAAATGGCCTCGCCGGAGATGGAGACATACGACCAGTTCGTGCGTCAACTGGACAGACTGCAAGGTCTGATCGCACAGCTTAAAGCTCAAATCGTAGGAAGAGACGACTGAGCGTAGGCTAGTGGCAAGTGGCGCTGGATCGCTGCATTTAACCGTGTAGTAACGATCTAGAGATCACTTCATTACTACTGGGGAAGTCAGAACTACTGGGGAAGTCAGATGCCGTGCCAGTTGCGCGGTCTTTCCCTCATTGCGACCGACGAGCACTTCGTGAAAATAAGCACTAATTATGTCGCGTTCTTTCACCGACTTAACCACGATATCCTCATCTAAATAGGGAAAGATATTGTGATAAGCTCCCAGGAACAGGATACCTGTCTCTCCAGGCTTCAGTGATTCGTTGATCCTCCTGGCGATGAACTGATCTCTCTCCTTTGTCAACCGCTCCCTGTGCAATCTGTACTTGGCGTAATCACCTGACTTGTCCGTGGGCGATTTCGTCTTGGTCAGTTCGCGCATCTGTTCGTACTCTTGCAATAGTAGGGACACGTCCTCAGTCTTCCTCAGTTCCGCCCCTTTATTCATAAGGTGCAGGATGATCTGGTAGTTCTCGCTTCCCCTCGCGGCGCTCTTCTCGACAATCGCCCTGCCCAATTCGCCATCGGCAGCCAGCCCATCCTGGTATATTCTTAGGCTAGTCGCATCCAGGGAATCGACATAATCTCCAATTGCCTTCCAAAAAGCGGAGACGACCTCTTTATGCTTGGCCCAACGCTTTGCTCCGACCAGAGAGGAGTTCTTCTCCTCCATTTGGGAAGCCAAGCTACCCATATCCGACTCGGTATGGATGATAGGCACATAGAGCAGACTCCTCACTCGCACCGGTTCCTCACGTCGTCCGCTGCCGCCCGAAAATGAGCCGCTGTGATCTGAAGTGTATCGAGTTGTTCTGGAGAAGGTCTTGAAGAAAGCATATGCACAAACTCGCGTATGGCCAGCATAGATGCTTTTT
>JAMDCE010000643.1:1386-3626 GCA_023489135.1 Chloroflexota bacterium | reverse complement strand
TAGGAAATGTGCTATAGTGAATACAGCATTTTGACGGACTAGCCTGTTGTCTGCTCTACACTTTGAGGAGCACAGAGCGACGATCGTACCCGAACTTCCGCCGCTAGCGGCAGAAATCGAGAGGCTCAAGAAGGAACTGGCCAAGCGCGACACCGAGATTGAACGCCTGAGGCTGAAAAACGATAATCTGCGAGCTAGGCTGATTGGCGAAGTTCAATATGGAAGTCGGGACCCTATCAGTATCGCCGAACTATCGCACTGTTAAGCTTTTTGAGTGGCGGCAGTGAAGCAAACCACAATGTGTGGCCGTCGTATGAGAATATCCATGCTGAAAATCGGACCATGGCCCTCAGGGACCTGACGGCATTAGTGTTAGCTGCTGCGTCCAGGAAATGGCTCCCGATATGGATGGGATACGGTCAGAGGCCATTGCAGGCTAATCCGATACGCAGCTGGAAATGCGCGTTGGCAAGAGGGATATGGCTGAGGCGACGAAAACCATCCTGGCAGTGGACCATGACCACTTGGTTGGCGATTTTCTGGCGATGCTCCTTGAACCAGAGGGTTACGAGGTAACCGCCGTATGGTCACTCGAAGAAGCCAAGGCGTTGCTGGCAAATTCTCATTTCGACTTGATCACAACCGAAGCGTTTGACCAGCAGCACACCTTCACATTTGACCCAACTTTCGTTCATGGGCTCAGGCCATTGGCTGGTACTACTCCGATTATCCTATTGTCCACCTACGCAGCCTGTGATACATTTGACTCAGTTGAGTATGGCCTTGCCGCTGTTTTTCCCAAGCCCTGCGATGTGGATGCCCTGCTGCAAAGTTTCCCAAGCCCTGCGATGTGGATGCCCTGCTGCAAAGAGTGCGCGAGCTACTGGATGGATCGAAATCAGGTGCCGATAACGTTGATGGCTGACGAGCGCCTGATGCGTATCCCACCGGACAGGAGGCCAGGGGATCGGCAAAATGACGTTGATTATTACTGCCGTTACCAGGGATGGGATCGTTCAGGTTTCGGACAGGCGGCTGACGAAAGATGGCCAGGTATATGACGATTCATCGAACAGGGCTATTTGCGTCTCGTGTTCGGACGGGCGCTTAGCCATATCCTACACCGGGCTTGCCGAAATCGGTGGCCAAAGGACTGACGAGTGGCTTGCCGATTATCTCGCTTCAATTGTCGATGACCGGATTGATACGTTATCCGTTTTTGAGGCCTTGCAGAAGCGCACCACGTCTGCTTTTTCCCGTTTGCGGATTCATCAAGAACATCAGGAACTAACCCTCGTTCTCGCTGGTCCTCGAATGCATCTGGCTGTTTTCGGCTACGTCTCCAATGTGCTGGATTGGACGGGCAAGAGACTTCCCGACGTGCAGGAGAGTTTCAGCCTTGGGGTACATTGGCCAATGATAAGCGCCAGGTGCAGAAAGGCCACTGTGCAAATTGACGGCCGCAAGGATGCGGTGGACGAAACCCTCCAGAATCGAATCAATAAGCTCAAGCGAAAGATGTATTTCCAGGACAGTCACATGGTCGCTCAGGCACTCGTGACAATCGTGAGGGCGGCAGGGCAGCATCCGCAATTTGGGAAGTACATCGGTCGGGATTGTATGAGTGTAATACTGGCTCGCACAGGAGGCTTTCAGACCATGTATCACCCTGACCAGGGTGACGTTGTGAACTATCCGCCGCATCTCATACCAGCCCCGGCCAAACGTGGTGAACCCGACAGTCCGCTCGACCTCGCCCATCCTCATCGTTCGATTTGCTGACAACCGCTTGCACCAGCCCGTGGCGAACTTTACACTTGAAAGCGCTTTCACTTGTAAGGGGGTTGAGGTGAGAATTTTCGTTTTTCGTGCTTCCAATGTCGGTGGTAATCTGAAGGGACATTTATGGGCATGGCGTCTCCGCAAGAATGGGTGGCGAATAATCCCCTTGGTGGGCGGGCAAATGGACAAATATGGGCGTCGAAAATTCCACACTTGTGGCTGCCTGGTTTGACACCGATGGTGTTGCAGCAGCTATCCTCCACACTGCAATTCGGCTGAAGGATGGAAATGATCAGCCAAAAGGAGTGGATTGTGATTTACACATTGTTCGAGCCAGGCGTCCCGAAGAGCCAGATCGCCCAACGCTTACCTCGAGAACGGGTGGTCTACGCTATTTCGGCGCAACACACTCTGACAAGCCGTTGACTAACCAAGCATCGTGTATATAATGTTTCAGG
>JAMDCE010000643.1:0-1376 GCA_023489135.1 Chloroflexota bacterium | reverse complement strand
TGGGCTTAGCGGTGTAAGCTTGTTAGCTCGAAGACTAAGGCTTTGGCATCGGCTGTCACGTGAAGGACGTCTAATTCCTCGCAGCAGGGCGCATATTTTGCCGTAAGTCTTAGCAGTGGACTGTTGAAGTTTCTTTACCCTCCCTTCTCGGAGCAATGGTGCCGAAGACGGCATAATACCGACACGTTGCCAACTCTACATTGCATGTTGGGCATACAGGCGTGCCGAGTGCAAACACTCACAAGGCAGCATCCAAAGTGGTGCTCTTGGTCAAACAATGTGATCTCTTGACGGACAACAGACTTGTCAAATAGGTGGTTATTATGGCTTCCATTGCTCCTGACCTCCTATCTAGGGCACACAAAACGGTTGATGGGTGGAGGGAGAAGTTACTAGACCTGAGTCCCCGGAATCGCTTGTTGCGTTTCCAACGCACGAGGCTTTCCTCTGTCCCCATCGAGTTCCCCGATCTCCCCGAGCTGTTCGATCTGCTTGTTCTTCACGATAAACCTGTCACTGTGGTTTCCGCGGGGGAAGGCGAAGAAGGTCAGCTAATGCTGCTCCCTCCGAGTGGTGGTGCCGAGTTGGCCTCGCGACGTGCTAGACGGAACTTAATTGTCAGCACTTACGAAACGGACCATCTGAAAAGTGCGTTGTACAACCTCCGTCAGCGCGGTCGAATGGCTCTCGAAGAGCGCGGCGTGAATGCTCTGTATGTCGCTCTGGGTTTCGTGATCTGGAAAGACCCCAGTGAACGACTGGAGCACTGGAACGCCCCCCTAATCTTGGCCCCAGTAAGCTTGGAGCGCGAACGGGGTGCTTCGGAGAAGTACACCCTGAGTCCTCTTGAAGAGGATGTGGTGCTGAACCCTACTCTTCGACACACGCTCCAGCTCGCTTTTGGAATACAGCTTCCTGAATTACCTGATGATCTTGAGCACTTCGACCTCAATGAATATGCGCGCATTGTCGAAAGCCTTATCAGAGCTTTGCCGGAGGCGGCAGTAAATCACGAGGCTTGCTTAGGGCTGTTTTCCTTTCTGAAGCACGCGATGTACCAGGACCTTACTCGTTATGCTGAATCCGTCCTGGAACATCCTATCGTTGCAGGGTTGGCAGGTCTACCTGTACCTTCTCCGGAGGCGCAGTCGGGGATCAGCTTCGCCCTCGATGAGCGCCTGGATGAATGTACCGAGCCTCGCTCGACGCTCCAAGTGCTAGACGCTGATTCAAGTCAGCAAAAAGTCCTACTCGCCGCTCAGAGAGGAGCCCACCTGCTAATTGAGGGGCCACCAGGTACCGGGAAGAGTCAGACCATCGCCAACCTGATCGCTGAAAGTCTGGCGCTTGGGAAACGGGTGCTGTTCGTTAGCGAA
>JAMDCE010000542.1 GCA_023489135.1 Chloroflexota bacterium | reverse complement strand
CTGACACTGGCGCCGTCGGGCTCGCTGCGTCGCTCCTCAGAAGGAATTTGGTTCGCAGGATTTCTGGACGGACTTGGGTCAATATGGCACCTTTTCAGCCCTTCGCCTGTCTACCGCCAAACACCGGAGAGATCAGTCTGGTTTCCTCGACGGCCTTTTTTGTAACCGATAGGCAAAGGCCTCACCGACCACCGACATACCACAGCCTGGGAAAGCTGAAGTTTAGGCCAAGCGGCCACACGGGATCTGGCCCACACGAATAGGGAGGTTTGTGATTATTATGGAAGCAGTGAGTACGACGGCCGGATCGAACGGCGCTGCCCGGGTCGTCAAGACTATTTGCGACCGCTGCCATTGCGCCTGCGGCGTCTTGGCCTATGTCCAGAACGGTCAGGTCGTCAAAGTAGAGGGCGACAAGGATTTCCCTCAGAACGAGGGCTTCCTCTGCCCGAAGGGTCTCTCCATAGTCCAGTTGCTCAATCTGCCAGAGCGTTTGAAGTATCCTATGAAGCGGACGGGGGAGAGGGGCGAGGGCAAGTGGAAGCGCATTTCCTGGGATGAAGCCCTGGATACGGCGGCGGCAGAGTTCAGAAAGGTTCTCGATAAGTACGGACCAAACGCCATCACTTGGACATGGGGCGATGCGGCCTTCCACGTATCTAAAGTAACCAAACAGGCCTGGCTGAGGGCCATGGGCGGATCCCTCCGCTTCCACTCCGACGCCCACTACTGCTACCACCCCGTCATGATCGCCAATTCCGTTACCTTCGGCGCCTTTATTACGTCCGAATACGGAATGGACTACGCCAACAGTAAGTGCATCATCCTCTGGGGGGGCAACCCGGTCGTTTCTCATCCCACTTTCGCCCGCAACGTGATGAAGGCAAAGAAGAACGGGGCGAAACTGATCGTGATCGACCCGCGCTTTACCGAGATTGCCGCCAAGGCCGATCTCTATCTCCAGGTCAGACCGGCCTCCGACGACGCCCTGGCCCTAGGGATGTTAAACGTAATCATCAACGAAGGGCTGTACGATCACGAATTCGTGGACAAGTGGTGCCATGGGTTCGAGCAACTACGGGACAGGGTACAGGAGTACCCTGTCAATCGGGTCAGCGAACTCACCTGGGTGCCGGCCGAAGACATCGTCAAAGCGGCCCGGATGTACGCCACGACCAAGCCGGCGACCTGTCATAACCGGCTGGGTATCCAAATGACCACGAATTGCGTGCAAACCCTGCGGGCCGTCTCCCTGCTGCCAGCCGTCACCGGCAATATCGACATCTCCGGTGGCCATCTTCTTCCCAACTATCCCCAGGGCTTCAAGACCCTGGGCATGCTTCTGGGACAGGACATCGCCTTGCCGAATTTGGACAGCGCCATCGGGTCCAAGGAGTACCCGCTGCTGACAGGCTCCAAATCTCGGGCCATGGATCCGGCCCATCCACCCAGCGTCGTCCACGCCATCTTAACGGGCGAGCCCTACCCGGTCAGGGCCATCTGGGCGCTCAACAACCTGCTTCTGGCCCTGGAAGACTACGACGATATGAAGAAGGCGCTCATGAGTCTGGACTTCTTCGTCGGTTCGGACTACTATATGACCCCGACAATGGAGCTATGTGACCTGATCCTCCCTCCGTGCACCTATCTGGAGCGTGAGGAAAACGAGCACAACTTCTATTACAACTACGTGGCGGCGCGACAACAGGCGATCGAGCCTCTCTTCGAGGCGCGCAACGAGCGCTGGATGGACTTCGAGATAATCAAGAGGATGGGGCTGGAGACACCCAAGGAGTTCTCCAATAGCGAAGAGTACAACGATTACGCCGTCAAGGGACTCGGAATTACCTTCAACGACCTGAAAGAGAGAAGGTATTTCGACACGCCCATACGCTACAAGAAATACGAGGAGAACGGGTTCAATACCCCCACCAAGAAGATAGAGCTGTATTCGACCGTATTCGAGGAATTCGGCTACGATCCTCTACCCTACTACGCCGAGAACCCGCAGACCCCTTTCTCGCGCCCCGATCTGGTCGAGGAGTTTCCCTTGACGATGATCACAGGCGGACGCAACGTGCTGTACTGGCACGGCTCGAACGTGCAGCTGCCCTGGTTGCGCGAAATCATTCCGTATCCCGAGCTCGAGATACATCCGGAGACGGCGGCAAAGCTGGGGATCAGGGATGGCGACTGGGTCTACACCGAAACACCGCAGAAGCCGGGGCACCGAGTCAAGTTGAAGGCTATGCTAACGGAAGGGATCGATCCCAGAGTCGTACAAGCCCCTTCCCACTGGTACTATCCGGAGCGGCAGGGGCGAGAGGACGCCTTGGAGGCCAACATCAACGCGGTCGTTTGCAACGACCCTCCTTATGATCCCATCAGCGGGGCCACCCCTCTCAGAGGCTTCCTTTGTAAGGTATATAGGGCGGAGGATTAAGAAGAATGGCTACGAAGGTTCTGCTAACCGACATCGATCTTTGCTACGGTTGCCACTCTTGCGAAGTTGCCTGCAAGCAGGAGCATAATCTACCGGCCGGGCCTCGCTGGATCAGAGTGGTGAAGGTTGGCCCTCAGCGGCTGGGTGGAAAGTTGGTGATGAACTTCAACCCTTCACATTGCCAGCATTGCGCCAAGCCAGCCTGCCTGGAAGCTTGCCCGGAAGACGCTATCTCCAAGCGCACCGATGGAATCGTCGTCTACCACGATGATCGCTGCACTGGTTGCATGGCCTGCATCGAAGCCTGTCCGTTCGGCTCGCCTCAGTTCAACGAGCAGAAAGGGGTCGTGCAGAAGTGCGATCTCTGCGTCCAGCGAGTGGACCAGGGCCTCGACCCAGCCTGCGTGCATCACTGCCCCACTGGCGCCCTGTTTTTTGGTGATCCCAACGACTTCGCCGATCAGATTCGAAAGAGGCGGTCAAAGATCCTGATCGAAAGCCGCCTGGCCAGCGCCGTTAGTTGAGCGTCCAGCCTTTCGCATTCCTGGGCTAGTGGGTGGTCCAGGTGCGCAATACCGGCCTGTTTAATGTCTAGGCGAGGCGAACGGGGACAGTCCTGGTCGCCAGAATTAGCGGGAGGTAACGATGAAGGATTTCGAGTTTCTAATCCCGGCAACAGTGGCAGAGACACTAGATCTGCTGGAGAAGCGCGGAACAACGGCCAAGCTTATGGCTGGCGGGACCGATCTTATTCCCCAGCTCAGGGGTCGCGAGGTCTCACCTGATGCCGTCATCTTTCTGGGCGAGCTTCCCGACCTCGATTTCATTAGCGAGGACGAGGACGGCATAAGGATCGGCCCGCTGGCCACCCATACCGCTCTGATGAAGTCGCCGCTCATCAACCAGAAACTTCCTTCTCTAGCGCTGGCGGCCCGCACTATGGGCAGCCCGGCCATTCGAAACGCTGGCACCCTCGCCGGAAACCTGGCCACCGCATCACCTGCGGCTGATGGTGCGCCGCCGCTGATCGCTCTCGGAGCAACCATCAGAGTTCAGAGCAAGACTGGTGAAAGATGGGTGGCCGCCGACTGCTTCTTTGCGGGCGTCAATCAATGCGCCTTGAGGCCCAACGAACTCATCACCGAGATCCTG
>JAMDCE010000223.1 GCA_023489135.1 Chloroflexota bacterium | reverse complement strand
TCGTCCGCTCTTGCGGTCGAGCACACCCGTCGCCTCTACGACGATCATCCCGACCCCGCCTTTCGCGCGTGCGGCGTAGTGTTGCACCACGTCCTCGTTTACGAAGCCATCCTCGGTCGCGTGGTTCAGGACCATCGCGGGCATTACAAGGCGATTGCGCAATTCCGTTCCGTTAATTGTGATCGGCTCGAACAATTGCATTATTGTCTCCTGGGCTTCGTAGGGCACCGAAGAAGTTCAATAGGTTGAACTGAGATCAGGAACATGAACAGATTACACTATGTGCTGCCGTTTGTCAAGGTCCCTTGACAAATTATCTTGAATGCATTAGACTGTTCGCAATGATGATAGGCGTTCGATTTAGTGAACTAGTGTCGCTTGTGGTTATGTGATGGAGAAAAGGGAAAAGTATAGTGCTCCTTCTGTGGAGACGGCAGCCAGGATTCTACTGTTTCTCAAGGAAGTGAGTGAGGCGGGTACTACGTTCTCACAGATTTGCCGAGGTGTAGGTATCCCCAAGAGCACGGGCTTCAATATACTGAAGACACTTCAGGAAGTCAATTTCGTGGAGTTTGATCCGGAGACTAGGTACTACAGTCTTGGCTGGGCTCTGGTTGAATTGGGAGGTAGTGCTGCCAATCGGCTCGGGCATCTTACAGTTGTTCGTTCATACCTGAGGCCTTTCGTCCGGGAAGTTGGCTTAACTGGTTTAGTAATGCAGCGACTTAAAGAAAGATACGTGATTGTCGAAAGGATCGATGCTCCAAGTGGCGTTCGTGTCTCTGCATCAGTCGGGGAATCGCACCCGATCTGTTTTGGGGCTCAAGGTAGAGTCTTTCTGGCCTTTGCAAGCGAAGAGGAAATCAATCAGTTTGTCACACCAGGAAGTCTAAGGAGCTACACGCCGAATTCGATAACCGATCCTGAGGTATATAAAAACGAACTTGCTCGCATCCGCAAGAATGGCTGGGCCTACAGCAATGAGGAATATGTTCCGGGAGTTCGCGCCGTTGCAGCGCCTGTTTTCGATCCTCAGGGGGAACTCATTCTGGTTATCAGTGCAATGGGGTTCACTTCGTTTTTCACCGTCGACCGTGTCAACGAGTTAGGCTTCAAGATTAAGGAAATCGCAGGTAAGATCAGCGAGGCGATATCTGGACGTCGCGAATCGAGGGTCTTCGCGTAGCGAGCCGTACTGTAGCGAGCCGTACTACTGCTGTAGTTTCATTTCGTGATCCAGAGCTGAGTTTGTCGGATTTGATCATAACGATGACCTTCTCCCCGCAAGTCCCCATCTGCTCCGCTAAGACTCGACGCAAGATAGACTCCAACAAGCATTTACTCAATGACCCACGGGAACTGCGCGTTTCTTGTAGTAGCCCAGGCCCATAGCAGCGGATTCAACTATATTGTCCCATCGCCGGGGAACCACCGCTTGGGCCAAAAATGAGACGAGTGAAGCGCTTGGTCAATGCAGCAAGGATAATTGTGTAACAACTACTTGACAAATTGGGGTCGATAGCGTATAGTGTTCACAACGTTGATCCTTGTTCGCTATCCTGAACTCATCAAGTCTACACAAAAATGAAAGAAATCGCAGGTAAGATCAGCGAGGCGATATCTGGGCGTCGCGGATCAAGGGTCTTCGCGTAGCGAGCCGTACTACTGCTGTAGTTTCATTACTCGCTCGTCCTGTATCTTCTGTCTGATTTGGTCCTTCCGAGAAAGGACTGCAAATAGTTACATCCCTCAAAGTCAATGACGACTTGTGGTCAGCGCGCGATTCATAGATCTAGCTGTTGCTTGGGACAGCCAGCCGACACCCCAGTTCGAAGGTGAGCTTCTTTCGTTGGCTATTCTAGCCGGCTATTCTGGCCGGTAATCTGGCAAACAGGGGTAGATGATGAGATTTCGGTACTTGCAACCGGCTAGCCTACAGGAAGCATTTTCTCTCCTTGCACAGCATTCACCCCAGGCGAAGGTTATGGCGGGTGGTACGGACCTGCTTGTGGCGATGAAGATGCAGAAGCTATCCCCATCAGTTGTCATCGGACTGTCGCAGATACCTGAAATGGCGGGTGTGGCCTACGATTCCTCTAGCAAAGCGATACGGATCGGCGCTTTGGCTACACACCACGAAGTCTCTTCATCTTCAGCAATCCTTGAAAAGTTCTCTCATCTGGCATATGCGGCATCTCTTGTCGGCTCCAGACAGGTCAGAAACCTAGGCACGACGGTGGGCAACATTTGCAATGCCTCGCCATCTGCGGAAACCGCGCCTGCCCTTCTTACCGTCGAGGCAGTGGTGAATATCGCTGGACCTACAGGCGCGAGACAGGTGGCAATTGGGGACTTTTTCACTGGGCCTGGTAAGACGGTGGTGGGCCGAGATGAAATCGTCACAGAAGTGACAATTCCTGATCCTGAGCCGAACTCAGTAGGTGCGTATATCAAGCTCAGTCCACGACGGGCTATGGACCTGGCCGTCGTCGGCGTCGCGGTCTTCTTGAGCGTTCGCAATGGGATTTGTGATAAAGCTCGCATAGCCCTTGGTGCCGTGGCGCCAACCCCGATTAGAGTTCCCGATGCAGAAGCTATTCTCTCAGGTGAGGCGGTGAACGACAATCTACTGGAGCAGGCTGCGCAGGCGGCAATGAAGGCGTGCCGACCGATTAGCGACGTGCGCAGCTCGGCGGAGTATCGTCGTCAGATGGTTGGTGTCCTGGTGAAGCGAGCCATAAGGGAAGCTCTGGGACGGTCCAGGAATCAGGAAGGAGGCCAATTGCAGTGAAGGAAAGGATAGCGCTGCTAGTAAATAGCGAGGAGTATGTCGTGGACGTTGAGCCTTACTGGACTCTGCTGGACGTGCTGCGGCGCGAGATAGGCTTGACAGGGACGAAGAAGGGATGCGACAGTGGCGATTGTGGTGCTTGCACGGTGCTGATAGATGGCAAGGCCGTTGATTCATGTTTGGTGCTGGCGGTTGCTGCGCAGGGTAAGAGCATCCTAACTATAGAGGGACTGGCCAAGGATGAGAAGCTGCATCCGCTGCAGGAGGCTTTCATCGAGTATGGAGCGATTCAGTGTGGGTATTGCACTTCCGGGATGATTCTGTCGGCGAAGGCCCTTCTTGACGAGAATCCGCATCCGACCGAGGAAGAGATTCGAAAAGGGATCGCAGGCAACCTATGTCGCTGCACTGGTTATGCGAAGATTGTGGAGGCAATATCAGCGGTGGCAGAGGGTAAGTGACAGTAAGGAGGACGTCGATGGAGCTTGCGGTTGTAGGGAAGAGCGTCGTCAAGAGAGACGCTTTGGAAAAGGCTACAGGTCGGGCGACATATCTTGACGATGTTGTGCTGCCGAGGATGCTAATAGGTAAGGTGCTGCGCAGCGAGCGTGCGCACGCGAAGATAAAGAGAATCGATACGAGTCGAGCCAAGGCACTACCAGGGGTGAAGGCGGTTATAACTGCCGATGATCTGCCCTGTGGCCGGCACGGGCCATTCGTTAAGGATACGCCGATACTTGCTTCGGGAAAGGTACGCTATATTGGCGAGCCGGTTGCCGCCGTCGCAGCAGTGGACGAGGAAACGGTC
>JAMDCE010000665.1:1269-3605 GCA_023489135.1 Chloroflexota bacterium | reverse complement strand
AAAGGAAGGTAATGTAAATGAAGGGCAAATTAGAAGATCTTGTGAAGACTCTGTGGGGCGGTTGTGAAGATAATCGGGCGCCGGTTGCCATCAACGCCCTCACGCAGGAAACAGGCCAGGGGTGAAATGGTGATGGACTGAACGAAACTCTTGAGCCCCTTTGTGATCAATCACTGGCGCCGGGGATAGTATCGGCCGGGGCATAATGGTGATATCTATTCCCACCCTGTCTCTTAGCCTGGTACATAGCGATGTCAGCATTCACCACTAGACGCTCGGACAACTCGCCATCTTGGGGAAAGATGGCAATCCCAATGCTGACGGTGGTACGAATCTCGTGTCCGTCCAACTCAAAGGGCTCGTCCAGAGCCTCGATGATTCTCTGAGCAATATCAACCGCGTCTTCGACTCGTCTGAGGTCAGGAAGAAGAAGAATGAATTCGTCGCCCCCCATACGGGCGGCGGTATCGCTCTCGCGCAGAAGGCCTGAAAGCCGGCCGCAAATACCCTGCAGCACCTTATCTCCTACGCTGTGGCCCAACGTATCATTGACGACCTTGAAGTGATCCACATCGAGCATCATTATGGCCAGCCTCTCCCGTCTTCGACGTGCCAGGGCCAACGCCAAGGCCAGGCGATCGTTGAACACCACGCGATTGGGGAGGCCGGTGAGGGCGTCCTGGTAAGCGAGTCGCCGGATCGTCTCCTCCGCCTTCTTCCGCTCTGTAATATCTCGAGCAATCGACAAGACAACCTTCCTGTCACCGAGCGTGAAAACGTGAGAGTTGATCTCGACTGGGATCTCACGGCCGTTCTTCGCCACGTGAGTCCCCTCAAAGGTGCTGTGCCCTTGCTTCAATGAACCTTCCTTGATTTCGGGCACTTTGTGCCGGTGTTCCTCCGCATCGATGTCCGCGGGGGACATAGCGAGAAGTTCGTCTCTGCTATAGCCCAGTCTCCGACAGGCGACGTCGTTGACCTCGATGAACTTCGAGGGCATTCCATTCGGCTCTAGCCCGTGCACGAGAATGGCATCGTTGGCGTTCTCGAATAGCTGGCGGTAGCGCTCTTCACTCTCTCGCAGGGCTTCCTCAGTTAGCTTGCGCGCCGTGATATCTTCCTTAACGGCAACGAAATGGGTGATGATCCCCTGTGAGTTTCTAATCGGTGAAATGGAGGCGGATTCCCAATACAGCTCGCCGTTCTTTTTCTTGTTGCAGAATTCGCCTTGCCATTCAGCCCCGGAAGTAATGGTGCGCCAGAGATTCTTGTGGGTTTCGGGCGGTGTCTTGTCCGTCTTAAGAATGCGCGGGTTCTGACCCAGAGCTTCCTCGAAGGTGTAGCCGGTCAGTTTGGTGAACTTAGGATTGACGTATTCGATGGCGCCCTGGGCGTCAGTGATTACGATGGTGCTGGGGCTCTGTTCCACGGCACGCGACAGTTTGCGGAGTTGTCTTTCCGCTCGCTTGCGCTCCGTGACGTCCGACAGAGTCGCCAGGACCCATCCGACCCGACCTTCCTCGGTGCGAATGGGAGCCAGATGAACATCCCAATACCTCCCACCCCGAGGAAAGCCTCGACAGAGGAAGTCTCGAACACTCACGAATTGGCCGCCGGCCGCCCTTCGGTGCATCTCCAGCAGGCCGGATTCCTCGGCCTCTGGAAGAAACTCCTCTAAGCGCAAACCCATGACCCCACTGGTGTGGTAGGGCTCATCCAAGAAGGATTGGTACAACTGGTTATGCGCCACTACGCGCAACTCGTAGGCATCAAGCAGACAGGCGGCGGTGGGCAACGCCGCCACCATCACGGTCGGATCAACCTGCGGAAATTGATGAGGCGCGAGCCTTGTCATTACTGTGTCCCCGGTGCGAACCTGTAGTAATTTTACCACCGCCGCCTGGAAGATTCCAAGAGACCACGCTTCCGGACTCCCAAAAGTGGATTCAGGCCGCTTAGGAGGTGATCGGGAACCCACCTTGGCCGGATTCATTTCTTCTCGAACGGAGATTGGACGAAGCTACGGTCCCAATCTCCGGCGTTACCAATCCTTGCGCATATCCTTCGGCGGTATGGCCTGAGCGCTTTTTCGTTCAAGAGTTAGAGCGCCTAGTAGTATGACTTGTATCGCCCTCTCTGCAAATGAGTGCGGCCCTGCAAGCGAAGCGCCTTCCTTGGGACACTACCGCCACCCGAGGCAGGGTCCCGGTGGCATGATGGTTGCGGACAAGCCTGCGGCGGTGCCTGGCAAGGAGCACCGAAAGGAGGTTCATTGAAGCAAGGGCACAGCACCTATGAGGGGACTCACGTGGCGAAGAACGGCCGTGAGATCCCAG
>JAMDCE010000665.1:0-1259 GCA_023489135.1 Chloroflexota bacterium | reverse complement strand
TATCGCCAGCTTCGATGACATCAAGGCCGGGAAGGTGACCGACGTGTACTTCGCCCGGACCGTGGAGATCCTGAAGGCCAAAGGAATCGACAAGCGGGTGAAAGCCGAATTCATCGCCAAAGGTCTTCCCGAAGATTGGGATTGGGCTATCCTGGCCGGCATAGACGAGGCGAGGGAGTTGCTCTCTACGCTCAAGGTTTCCAGTCGGGCCATGCTGGAGGGCACTGTATTCGGGCCTCTTCAGCCGGTGATGGAGATCGAGGGTCCTTACCTGAACTTTGCCGTCTTCGAAACCGCCCTCCTGGGCATGCTTTGCCAGGCCTCCGGCGTGGCCACGAGAGCGGCTCGCTGCCGCAAGGTCGCTGGCGAGAGAACCCTCATCAGTTTCGGAGCCCGGCGGATGCACCCGGCCCTGGCTCCCATGATAGAGCGGGCCGCCTTCATTGGCGGCTGCGATAGCGTGTCGGTGATTCTCTCGGCCGAGGTGATCGGCGAGAAACCCTCTGGGACGATGCCGCACGCCTTGATCCTGGTTATGGGGTCGACAGTGGCGGCCACCCGGGCTTTCCACGAAGTTTTCTCACCGGCAGTGAAGACAGTCTCCCTCATCGACACCTTCAACGACGAGAAGTTTGAGGCCCTCAACGTGGCCGAAGCCCTCGGTCCGGATCTGTTTGCCGTCAGGCTAGATACCCCGGCCTCCCGTCGCGGCAGCTTCTACCGGATCCTGGAGGAGGTTCGCTGGGAATTGGACCTGCGCGGCTTTAAGCACGTCAAGCTCTTCGTCAGTGGAGGAATTGACGAGGAGAAGATGGTCGAATTGAACCCCCTGGTAGATGCCTACGGCGTGGGCACGACCATTAGCAACGCCCCGGTGGTTGATCTGGCCTTGGACATAACGGAGATTGAGGGAAAGCCAATCGCCAAAAGAGGCAAGTGGTCTGGCGCCAAGAGCGTTTGGCGCTGCCCGCAGTGCTTTACCGATACCATTACTCCTTACGGCTGGGCTCCGCCAGAGTGCCCATGCGGAGGCCAGCCGGAGGATCTATTGAGGCCCCTCACCGTTCTCGGCCAGCCAGCGTACCAACCTCCGCGGCCTCGGGAGATTAGGCGCTATGTTTTGGAGCAACTGGAGCATCTACCCGTTCCAATACCAGGCGGGTAAAGATTTCCGCCCTACAAATCTCTCATCGCAGGAACACTGGGGGATCCCGCCGCGGCGGGATCCCCCAGTGTTCCTATTTCTAAGTGAAAAAAGC
>JAMDCE010000007.1 GCA_023489135.1 Chloroflexota bacterium | reverse complement strand
TGAAAGGAACCTCAGTGCTGCCGGGATTACCGAAGACCTCGCTGACCCCTTCCATCTGAAGAATCTTGCATAAAACTTCTTTTCCAGCTAATCTCATTTCTCTCGCCTAACCCACCTTTCGCTAGCGTAGGAGTGCTCCCATCTTAGAACGCGGGTCCACCGGCTTGCGAACGCTTATTATCTCTCCTGCCTCCTCAAGCTGGCTTATCCAAGTGCGAATATCCTTGGTCATAGTAACTCCTCCCTGGAAAACACTCTTCATGAAATGTTTGTCGGGATGTGGGAGATAAGGCGAAAGTGGTCCGACCTGCTGCCGCGCCATCACTTAGCACATCATCGGTTCAAACCGTATTCATGCCAGCGCTCACGTACTCGCGAAATCCATTCGGGCAATGGATCAGTTGTTGCAGGGAAACTGTCGGTCTTGTCTCTCTCATATTCATCCAGTGGCCTGGTCGCGTCGATGCCGAGCAGGGCAGACCACCCGCGATTGGAGGGCACCTGAGAAGGATCGAGGATGATAGATTTGCCGTTTTTCACAACCTCAACATCCCGATCGGCCTGAACTCGCGTCGACACGGCCCACTCCACTTGCATCGCGTTCCACGGGTCGACATCGGCGTCGACCACAGTAACGTGTTTGCAATACAACGTGGGATGTCCCCAGACGTGCCCGAGTACATCCCGTACGTGGCCAGGATAGCGCTTCTCGATGGCAATGACAGCGTGGAAACCGGCGCACCCCCCAGGCGTGACACAGACATCGACGATACCCGAAATCCCTGCTCGTCTGAGATGCTCAAAAATGGCAGCTGAACGCCCTGCGGCACGCGTCACAGTGCTTTCGTTGGGTGGCCGACCTTCGTACGTGCCCTGGAAGTAGGGATTTTTCCTGTGGGTGACGCATTTTACAGCCACATAGTGGCTGTCGCAGCGTTTGGCACCCATATAGCCGGTGAACTCGCCGAATGGTCCTTCCTCAGGGTAGAACTCATCGACGGGCATCTCTCCCTCGATGATGATCTCGGCATTAGCTGGCACAAGAAGATCGCTGGTCTCTGCCTCAACCACCTCGACAGGTCGCCCCTGCAGACCACCAGTTATGTCGTACTCGCTAACGTCAGTGGGGATAGCAGACACAGCTGTCATGCTCAGGCACGGTTCCAGGCCTATCGCAACGACCACTGGCATCGCCTTGCCCAGTTTCTTCCACTTGTGCCAGTGCAAGCCTATGTGCCGATAGGGAATAACAAGGCACCCAAGCTTATCCTTGTCGAGTATCTCGTTGCGATACGTTCCCAGGTTTATTTCAGTGATCTCCGGGTCTTTTGTGATCACGGCGTGGAACGTTCCAAGCTCGGGGCCTCTGTCGAGAGGGTGCCAGACAGGCACAGGGAACGGATCCTTGTAGAGGTCGACACCAGTCGTCTTCACTTCCTTGCACGGGGCGTGATGCACTTTGATGGGTTTCACGGGGTTGTCATAGGCATTGCGCCAAACCTCGACGAAGGCGCTCGTCTTCGGCGGTACCCCAAGGGCCAGGGCGTAGCGTTGCAACGAGCCTAATACGCCAACAACCAGGGGAGTGCGGTAATTGTCGATGCGGTTGAAGATTAAGGCAGGACCCTCTCGATCGAAGTTCTCGCGGCAGATTGTTCCTGCTTCCCACGTCTTGTCAACCTGCGCGTTAATCTCGTGAACCTCATCCTTCTCCTTCAGACAGTCCAGAAAACTCCTGAGATCACTGAAAGTCGTTCGTTCCATAGTTCTCTCCACGCCCTGAGATCGGTTTCTCCTCCGTGCCCACTCTCAGCGCAAATCATTTTTCGTCGACAAATCCGAGCTCTCTTGAAAGCTCGGCTGCAGCCCGAGCAACACAGCTGCCAAGGCGGGGAACAACTTCGCTTGTAATGCGAATCGATGGCCCGGATATTCCAAGAGCAGCCACAACCTCACCGGAATGGTTCAAAACTGGAGCAGCTACGCCAGATGCATCCTCCCGCATCTGGCACAAGTTAACAGCGAAGCCTTGCTCTCGCACCATCTGCAACTCTTGAACCAGGCGTTCGGAGTCTGTTATGGTATATGGAGTGTAAGCCTTCAGGCCACCAGAGACTATCCTCTCGAAGACTTTCTCGGGGAGATAGGCCAGTATTGCTTTCCCTGAGGCCGTGCAATGAACCGGTCTCCGGCCACCTACCTGCACGCTGAGCTGAATAGGCTCGAGGCTGTACGCGAAATCGATGTACACTACCTCATCGCCCGCCATAATCGTCAGATGGCTGGTTTCCCTGGTTTCCTCTGCAAGCCTTGCCAGAAACGGTTTGGCGACGTCACGAACGCTCAGGCTTCGTAAGACTGAATTGCCCAGTTCCAGGAGACGAAGTCCAAGGCGGTACTTCTTTGTCGCTTCATTTTGTCGAACGAATCCGTTGGCTTCGAGGGTTGCAAGAAGGCGGTATAGAGTGCCGCCTGGCAGGCCAAGACTTAGGGAAAGCTCTTTGATACCCCATTCTCCAGGTGGGGCAGCAAGAGCGCCAAGAACTTCCAGCGATCGTCCTACTGCTTGCAACAGGCGTACTTGGCGCTTATTGTCTCTCGACGATTTCGGTTTTGCCAACGTCACCAATCCTCATTTCGCCACTAGAAACGCGATTTCATTAGTGCAGATGATATCACCACGCGAGCCTGTTGTCAATACGTCTGCCTGTATGGTAACACGGGTTCTTAGCCGTCCACTCCATCGAAGAAGTGATCGATTTCTTCTTGAGACACATCAACAATCACGTCAAAGGGCGGAAGCTTCTCAGTTCGGAAGAAGTCAGGATATCTGTCGTGGGCATTCGTGAAGCCCGCGGCCTTGTTGAAGGCTCTCTCCGTCCGCAGCACATCTCTGCCCAGTTCCCTCATGTAATCAGGTTCGTAGTTTGTGCCGTGTACAGCATTTACAAGATCGGTAATGAGTTGCAGTGAATCGCCGATGCCAGCGATAGTGAAGTTACAGATACACACACTGTCGTAGGCAGCTCTGATAATCTGACTGTTGCGAGACGCTTCGATCTGGCCCTCTGGCAGATGATGGTCAACCTTGCTACTTACTGTATGTCCTGCAGTATGATCTGCGCCCATTGGAGATGTCGCGTATGTTACACCTATACCCTTCACTGCTCTGGGATCGTAGGCTGGCATACTCTGTCCTTTCACAGCAGGCACGCGATCAACGCCGAAAACGCGGCCAGCAGTCACAGCGCCCTGGCCGATGACCCGTCCCAGCAGCGTCCCCTCAGCAACCTCATTCAGTGTCTTGACCGCACCTTCGTAATCGCCAAACTGCAGGATGTCCCCCGCCATAGCAACGCCTATGGCCGCGCCTATCTCGACAGTATCGATCCCATAATCGTTGCAAAGATAATTGAGCCTTGCTATATCATCGATGGAGAAGATACCGAGATTCGGGCCAAGCATTACGAGGTTCTCGTACTCAAGTGGTGACACGATCCTTTTACCCTGGGCATCAGGGAAGATATTCGAGCAACGAATGACGCAACCTGGCATACAGGGATGCGTTGGTGTCCCCTCGCCCCCGCGCTCCAGCATCGTCCGTCC
>JAMDCE010000056.1 GCA_023489135.1 Chloroflexota bacterium | reverse complement strand
GGACTTGCCCTAGCCGACCCACCGAGCGACCCCGCCACCCTTTCCAAGGGGGGCCAGCTCTACGACAAGTGGTGGACGGTGGCCGGCGCAGCTAAGCCAACGACAGACCAGCCCCTATGGGCCACTCAGACAACTAACACACGCAATGGCTCCGATACGTGGCGATGTAAGGAATGCCACGGGTGGGACTACCGGGGCAAGGATGGGGCTTACGGCTCTGGAAGCCACAGGACTGGGTTTACCGGCGTCGTGAACGCGTCCCAGACAAAGAGCCAGGAAGAGATCGCCGCCATACTGAAGGGTTCTGCCAACCCTAGCCACAACTTCTCAACCGTGCTCGATGATGCCTCGATTAACGCCCTGGCCGCGTTCCTCAAAGACGGAGTGATCGACGACCTGAGAGAATTTATAGATTACTCCACCAAGAAGCCGAAATCGGCGGACGCATCACACGGCAAGCAGCTCTATGCCAACACCTGTGCCACCTGCCACGGGAGCGACGGCAGAAAGCTCAATTTCGGCTCTGACCAGGAACCGGAGTACATCGGAACCATCGCGAGCGACAATCCCCAGGAGTTCGTGCACAAGGTGAGGTTTGGCCAGCCGGGTGCTCCTATGCCGGCAGGCGTGCAGTCGGGATGGAGTATGCAGGACGTTCTCGACGTGCTGGCCCACGCCCAAACGTTGCCCGCTACAGCCGCGCCGACCCGGGCGGGAGCAGAGACTTATGCTCAAGAATGTGCCGTTTGCCACGGTCGCTTCGGTGAGGGGTTGGTTGGACCACCGCTACATACTCCACCTCCTTTCATCGAACAGATGCCACTTAAGCAGAGGCAGCAATTGTTTACCCAACTGGTGCGTGGAGGTGTTCCCGGAGAGATGCCAGGCTTCACGCCTGAGCAGGTGAACAACGCCGAGGTCATAGCTATCGAGGATTTCCTTGGCACGCTGACAAGGCCACTGGGTCGGTCTTTCCTGGAGGCCGCCGAGCCGGTGTCGGCGGTGCCAAGCACTGCTGACCGGATCTTCTTCCCCCAGACGGGCCACACCCTGTCCTTCGGGTTCAAGGCCTTCTTCGAGATGAACGGGGGCGAGGCGGCTTTTGGGTTGCCTCTCACCGAGGAGTTCACGGACATCTCCCCAACCGACGGCAAGCCCTACACAATGCAAATGTTCGAGCGAGCCCGGTTCGAACGCCATGCGGATATGGTAGGCACGCCCTTTGAGATACAACTGGGCCTGCAAGGGGCGGAGAGCCTTTCGACCCGCCTGTTCCACTTCATGGAGGAAGAGTAACCGGAAGGGGAGCGCTAACCTCTTGAGTTCCTGACCATTCAGCTTGCCAAAAGTTGGATCCAAGGCTCCGAAGGTATGGAAAACGAGACGGCGGCCCGGCCGCCGTCTCGTTATTCACAAATTGTTCGAGCAAGGTTGTGAGGAACTTGATGTTCCGTTAGATCACAGGTTCAGGTAAGAGTGAGCGTAGATAACCTTGTTGTAGAGAATCTGGGCGGTCTTGAAGATTGCCATCTGATCCGGATCGTTCCTATCCACCAGACCGGGGTCCAGTTCCTCCATGGCCGCAGTAGCATCATAGAGGTTTACCAGTAGCTGCCCCGTGGGAGTGCTGGTGTCGCGCTGCTCCACGATGCGCACCGCTTCCATGAGTTCCCTATCGGTTGGATCGGCGATGGCCGAATCCAGACCGGCGGCGAGAAGCATAACCAGGAAGATCCGGTTAATGAGCGGCCTGTTCTCATCCGGCGCCCCGTTGGAGACGTTTGACAGACCCAGCGTCGTCTTCAAAGGCGGATCCAAAAGCTGCTTGATAATGCGAACGGCCTCGACCACCTGAGGAGGCTGGTCCTGGTTGCAGGTAATGGTGAGCACCAGCGGATCGAAATACAGATTCTCCGTGGGGACGCCGTGCTCGGCGGCGGCTGGCAAGAGGACGTCCAATACCAACTGAATGCGATCGTCAGCCGTGCTGGGCATACCAGTGGCGCCCAGGGTCAAGGCAATCAAGTTGGCGTTGTACTCCGCCGCTAGGGGCATCATCGCCTTGATTCGCTCCGGGTCAGCCGACGTGGAGTTAATGAAGGCCTGGCGCTTGACCTTCTTCAGGCCGGCCTCAATGGCTGCCGCGTTGGTCGAGTCCAGCGAGAGGGGTAAGTCGGTGACTTCTTGAACGACATCCACCATCCACGACATAGTGTCGACGCCGGTCTTCTTCGCCGGGCCGATGTTCAATTCGAGGCAATTGGCGCCAGCCCGGGCCTGCTTCACGGCCAGTTCTTGGATGGTCTTGGCGTCCCTTTCCTGAATTGCCGTCTTCACCTTTGAGGACAAGACGTGAATGCACTCGCCGAGAACAAACATAATCTCCTCCTTGATAGAAATAGCGGGCAGCCCAACTATTGACTGCCTTCCGGCGCGCCGCTACGCCAGGTTGGTCGATGGCGCGGACGTTGCCTAATATTATACACCGTCCGACATTTTTATCCACCCATGCCGCAGCGCGTAGATGACGGCCTGGGTGCGATCGTTGACCGCGAGCTTGCGCAAGATCGAAGTAATGTGGTTCTTCACGGTCTGATCGCTGATATTGAGAGCCCGGGCGATCTCCTTGTTGCTGTTTCCTCGAGCTATGCAATCGAGGATCTCAATCTCCCGACTCGTTAGCGGAGCGAAGAGGGGCTCGACGTCTTGCTCCAGGGTGGCCAGTTCTCTAAACTGATTAAGCACGCGAGAGGCTACCAACGGTTTGGAGAGAACGTTGTCATTAATTAGATAGTGTCCGTGGCTCACCCTCCGCAAGATTTCGATCAACTGCTGCGGCGTGATGTCTTTCTGGGAGTAGGCGGCCGCGCCGACTTTGATCGCGTTGAAGAGCTGCTCATCGTCCTCGTAAACCGACAAAACCACAATCGCCGCCTGAGGTTGACGCCGCTTGATGACTCTTGCCACTTCGAGACCGTTCATCCCAGGCAAGTTAATGTCGACAAGGATGATATCGGGCAAGAGTGTCTCAGACATCTGAATGGCCTTCTGCCCGTCGGCGGCCTCACCAATTACCTCGAAGTCCTTCTCGGATTCCAGCGTCCAACGGACGCCTTGCCGGAAAAGCGGGTGATCGTCGACAACTAGAACCCTAGTTCTGTCCGTAGTTCCACCTCCTTGGTGAGGCTGTTTCCCTGCGGACCCGGCAGGATGTTAGGGACGGTAAGGATCACCTGAGTGCCGTGGCCAGGACGGGAAACAACGCTAAGTCTACCCTGAATTAGTTCGGCCCTCTCGAGCATTCCCACCAACCCGAGGCTATGCGGCCGGTCGACTTCGTGCTCACGCTGCTCAAAGCCCTTGCCATCGTCCCGAATAGTGACGACGAGGGCTGACGACGGTCCCCTGGCGAAATCCACACAGACCTGGGACGCCTCAGCGTGTTTCTTGACGTTCTGGAGAGCCTCCTGCACGATACGAAAAATGGCTATTTCCTGTTCAGCGGTGAGCCGCCTGGACAGGTCGGGAAAACACAAGTCGACTTTGATCCCGAAGTGCTCTTCGTAATCGTGAACGTATCTCTCCAGGGTAGATCGGAGGCCCGCTTCAGCCAG
>JAMDCE010000616.1:1848-3616 GCA_023489135.1 Chloroflexota bacterium | reverse complement strand
GTGGCAGTAGGAGGAGCCTTTCTTGGAGCTCATAATGAGCTCGCAACAATTCAAGGGCGGACAAAGATCGGTATACAGTTGGCCTGTGAGGAACCGGAACTGTAGGGGCAGACCGGTGGACAACTCTATTTTATTGCGAATACGTTTGAGTGACTCGAAGTCAATGAGCTGGTGGAGGAAAGCCTCGCGCTGTGTCTTGCTCAAGGCAGTACCCATAACCTCGTGGCCATCCGCGAACAAGGCAAGCCAAACGGCGGGTACCAACTCGGAGACATAAACTGTAGCGTCTGGTGTAACTGCCCACGCCGCCGCGCCTGCCTCCCCGCCCTCGCTCTTTTTTCAGCCTAGCATTTATTATAGCAGTGCCGAGGCAGGTTTTCAACCAGCAGTTCTGGGGAGTGAATCCAATGCGGAGGACTGAGGGCTCAGCGCCAGCGATCGTATGAACGCTTCGACGAGCTCGGGGTCGAATTGGGTGCTGGCGTTCCTACGGAGCTCCTCCGCGGCCTCCACAGGTGACAGCGCCTTGCGGTAGGGACGGTCGAGGATCATCGCGCTGTAGGCGTCGGCGATGGATATGATTCGCGAGAGGAAGGGGATCTCACTCCCCTGCAAGCCGCGGGGGTAGCCGGTGCCGTCGTAGCGTTCATGGTGATGACGCACCGCTTCTAATACGTCGGTTAGCTGGGGAACCTCGCGTATGATCATTTCGCTCAAGAGTGGATGCTGTTTGATGGTCTCGCGTTCATCGTCGTCCAATTCACCCGGCTTTCGTAGGATTCGGTCGGGGATGCCAATCTTGCCGACGTCGTGGAGGAGGCTGGCGATGCGAATCATACGTTTCGATTGGGGTGAAAGACCAAGAACCTGGGCCAGACCAAGCCCGAATTCGGCAACATACTCTGAATGGACGCGGGTGTACCGATCCTTTCCATCGACGGCGTTGACCAGTCCCTCCAAAACGCTGAAAGTGGTGTTCTGGGCGGCAAGGAATCCGCTATCCGTGCTATGGACCAAAGTGGCCAAGTTTCCGCCGCCGCGCTTCGAGGAATACATAGCCGCGTCGGCAAGGCTGATAAGCTCGAGTCGATTAGAGCTGTCTAAAGGATATACCGCTACGCCGATCGAGAGGCGAACTGGAATGGCGACGCCGCCAGAGTGGTGGCCATCGGCGGTCTGGGCTGAGGCGCCCTTGCCACGATGGGTATTGCGGCGTGGAACGCAGAACTGCTGGGCGCGCATAGCGCTCAGCAGGCGTTCGGCTACCAGTGCAGCCTCCTCGCGGTCAGTTTCGGGGAGCAGCGCCAGGAACTCGTCACCTCCGTAACGCCCGAGCTTATCTGTCTGTCGGAAGGTATCCAGGAGTGTCCGGGCGACAAGACGGAGGAGATCGTCGCCTTTGGTGTGCCCATGGGCGTCGTTTACCAGCTTGAAGTCGTCGACATCGATCATCATGACCGCGAGGGGGTGGCTGCTTCGGCGGGCGCGTGCGATTTCCTCATCGAGACGGTCCATTAGGTGGCGATGATTCGGCAACCCAGTAAGGGAATCAGTGCAAGCCGCCCGGGTGATCTCGTCGAACATTTGAGCGTTGTCGATCGCCACGGCCGCGTGCGAGGCGAGGCTCTGGACGAGTTGACGGTTGGCCGGAGTGAAAGTGCGCGCGCGGTTGTATGCCAGGTATAGAAAAGGATGAGTGGCAAAAAGTAGAAAAGTTGGGGGCTCGGATAGCACTTGATTGTCGTCCACACCTTGTTGCGCCCAAGGT
>JAMDCE010000616.1:0-1838 GCA_023489135.1 Chloroflexota bacterium | reverse complement strand
CGGCATACGCTCGCGTGCTCTGGGTCATAGTGGACGAACGTGGGGCACCCTCCTTCTCCAAATCCTCTACGAAGCTTGGGCGTCCCTCCAGAATGATCTCCAGGCTAAGGTCAGAAAGGGGGCGGGACACGGGCGTTAGATGTTGCTCGCTTCTGTTATCTACGTGAGCTCGGGCGGTCAGATTGCCGTTCCTGTCCAGAGTCGCGATACTGGCGTGGTCGGCCATTGTCAGGCGACGGGCTTCGTTGAGGATGAGCCCGATGACGCTGCCGAGATCGTGCATGGAGGTTATGGCCAGGGCAGTTTCGTGCAGCACCCTCAAGTCGGCCACTGCATCTAACAGGTTATGAGTCACTTCCCGTGACTTGGTGACGTCGCGGAGCGTTGCCACTCTGCCAATGAGATCATTGCCGGGGCCCTTGATCGGTCCAACGGTCAGTTCAAATATCGGTCCATCAGACTCTTTTATCGCAATGTCGCCAGAAACACGCTGCCAAGGGTCCTTTTGCCATTCAGCTAGACGCTTGCAAAGTTGCTCTAGGTTGGCCGCCTGATTTTCTGTTTCGGCGGCCGCCTCGTGTATGGATCGGCCCACGAGCCGTCTTCGGGGGATGTTAGCCAATGCGCAAAAGGCGATGTTGGCGTCCAGGATCCGGTCCTTGGAGTCGACAACGACGACCGCGTCGCCGATCTGCTCGGTGGCTTGAGCCAGCGCGCTCTGAACGACGTCGAAGAGCCAGTAGCGGAACAGGGCGATGGCGCAGGTGATTACAGGTCCAGAGATCATGAGGGGTGTAAGGTCAATCGAGGTGTTTATTACCTGTAAGACGACCAGCAGGTTGACCGCTACCGGTGGGATAATGGCAAGCGCGAACAGTAGTTTCATCCATCGAAACGAGCCGGTTCGGACCGTAGGTAGTCTTAAGTACAGGTCAATGCCTAGCGCCAGGTAGGAGTAACTGAGCACTGTATGCACCCAATACAAGGGCCCCTTTGAGGTGTCAAGGATGCCTGGGCCGTCGTATGAGACTGATGTGAAGAAGAGCCTGTGCCAATCGTTGGTCATAGCACTCAGCAAAAGCAAAAGGCTCGGTGCTGCTAGAAGAGCGAGCCGGCGAGCACTAAGCCATTGTGCGTGTCCAGTCGAGGCCAGGGCGAATACTAGCCAAAAGAGCCCGAACATGCAGATTGCGGCGAACGCCACATGGTGCCAGAAATAGCTCCCGGCGAAATCCTGGCTGACGTAGCTCGCGAGGTAACCGAAAGACCAGATTGCCAGGTCAAGCTCAATAGCGAGGAAAGCGAGCGCCACCCTGCGATCGACCGCCGGCTTGCGTAGCGTAAAGGCGGTAAGCGTGGCAAGGGCGAAGGCGATGATGAGGTTCACCAGAATCGAGCCCGACCAAACATCTAAAACGAGCATGTAACTGGTACCTCCGAGTCAGAGATAGGCGCCTTGCTTGGATGGAGTTCTACGAAGTCTCCCTATCCTATTATCGGCACTGGGGCTGCAAAAGTTTAGCCTTTGAAGTGGCACGCCACTTGCACGTCCCCACCACAGTTGGTAATGAGGACTTGCAGTTCAAATGGGTAGTTGCTACCATGCAGGCAGCCGGACCTAAAGGTCCGGTGCTACGATGGGAAGAGCCGTGCCGACGTAGCGCCGGACCTTTAGGTCCGGCACAGGGACTTGAGTCAGCAAGGTCCTTGTCATCTCGACTACCTGTTCAATTTACAAAACTACATTGTCAACGGAAGGAGGTCCATGTCGTGGAGGAATTTGCGTTGACTCTCTTTGATTACAGACGTACCCTTCAATGGGTGCGGCAGCTCGGTCG
>JAMDCE010000670.1 GCA_023489135.1 Chloroflexota bacterium | reverse complement strand
GCTTGAGTCCCTTAGGTTTGTCGGCATTTCTTCGCCCGAGGATGTGATGCGCGGTTATCCAATGGACTTTAGCGCAGGGATGATCCAGCGCATTATGATCGCTGTCGCGATCAGCTGTCAGCCTGACCTTATCTTGGCGGACGAGCCGACCACGACCCTAGGGATAACTGTCCAGGCGCAGATTCTGGCGGCTTTGAGCGACGTTCAAAAGCGCCTCGGTACTGCGGTGATCCTCATTACCCACGACTTCGGCGTCGTCTCGCAGATGTCCGATGAGATATTCGTGATGTACGCTGGGGTTTGTGTGGAGCGAGGGACGAAGAGGCAGTTGCTCACTCAGCCAATGCATCCATACACGGTGGGTTTGATTAGGTCGGTTCCAGAGTTGGATGAAGAGCGTCAAACTCGCCTGGCGACGATACCCGGATTCCCACCGGATATGTCCCACCTGCCACCAGAATGTGCCTTCGCTGCTCGTTGTGACTCAGCCGCTCCAGGCTGCTCAAAAGCGAGACCTGGCTTGCTGGAGGTCGAAGGGGGTCACTTCGTCGCATGCCACTCCCCTATGGCTTGAAGGGAAGGTTGACTGTATGTCAAATGCTTTGATGGACATCCGAAGTCTGCAAGTGTGCTTCCCTGGTCCAACCGGGATCTTCTTCAACAGATCGGACCCCGTAAAAGCCGTTGACGACGTGTCTTTCCAAATACGGCCGGGCGAGACCTTCGGCATAGTTGGCGAGAGTGGAAGCGGAAAGACAGTTCTCCTGCGATCGCTGGTGCGGCTGATCAAGCCAACAGGTGGAGAAATATACTATAAAGGGCGAAACATCGTAGCGTTATCGAAGCGCGAGCTCCATGAACTGCGGCGTGACGTCCAGCTTATCTTTCAGAACCCTCAAACCGCTGTTCATCCGAGGATGACCGTCGGCCAGATTCTCTGCGAGCCCTTCCGGATTCACGGCATCGGCTCCAGACAGGATAGGGAGGAGAAGATCCGACGAACAATGGAGGTCGTGGGTCTTAACCCGGCTTATGTCTCTCGCTATCCTCACCAGTTCAGTGGAGGTCAACGTCAGAGAATCGGCATCGCTCGTGCGCTCGTTCTCGATCCTAAGCTTCTTCTCTGCGACGAGCCAGTCTCTGCGTTGGACGTGTCTATTCAAGCCCAGGTCTTGAACCTATTTCAGGATCTCAAAGAACGGTTGAGTCTGACCTACCTGGTCATCGCGCACGATCTTACCGTTGTTCGCTTCCTCTGCGATCGTGTGGCGGTGATGTATTTAGGGAAATTCGTCGAGATAGTCCGGAATGAGGACCTATACCGCGCTCCGGAACACCCCTATACTCGGGCTCTTCTCTCGGCCGTGCCAACGATAAAGCGGAGCCTCGCAAACGAGGGCAACAGCCGAAAACTGCTGGAAGGCGACCTACCGAGCGCCGCCCATCCGCCGAAGGGCTGCGCTTTCCATCCGCGCTGCCCGGAGGCGCAGGACATCTGTCGTGGCGACGCGCCGCAACTCAAGGAGATTGGTCCGGACCACTATGTGGCTTGCTACATGCGTTAGCTGGTAGATACTCGAGGTGGCCGGTGATCGAGCGATCACGAGCGTCGAGAGCCCCTGAGTCGGTTAAAGGTACATTATTGAGGAGGGCTGATATGAAAGTCTACATCTCTTACGATTTTGAAGGCGGATCTGGTGTTCATCACAGCGATCACATGGACCATAATCGCTTTGAGTATCCGATGGCTCGCGAGCTCTTGATGGGTGACCTAAATGCCACAATCGCCGGAGCATTCGACGGAGGAGCTACAGAGGTCTTGGTGAACGAGAACCACTACACGATGAAGAACATCCTGGCCGGCATGATCGATCCTAGAGCGCGGTACATCTCGGGTTGGAACAAGCGCAACCTCTCGATGGCCGGGCTGGATAGTTCGTTCGATTTGGCGTTTCTCGTGGGCTACCACGCCATGGCCGGCACGGCCGACGGAGTCCTCTCTCACACCCTTCTGGGTCGACAGATTCACAACGTACGCATTAACGGCGCTCCGGTAGGAGAGACGGCGATGGCGGCTGCGTTGGCCGGGTGCTATGGCGTGCCAATCAGCCTTGTGACCGGAGATGCTGCCGTGGCTAGGGAGGCTGAGGCTCTACTCGGGAACCCGAAGACCGTGGCAGTGAAAGAGGGAATAGATCGGTTCACTGCCATCTTTTTGGCGCCGAGTGAGGCCCAGACCCGCATACGCCAGGCCGCGAAAGAGGCGGTTCAGAGCAGGGACAGCTTCAAGGTATACCGGGTCAGTTCCCCAGTAAGGCTTGAAGTTGAGTTCACAGGGGTTAGCATGGCAACTTCAGCCAGCCTCATCCCAGGATTCAAGAGAGAAGGATCAAGAACGGTCAGCTTCAAGCACGAGGATTTCGAGACGGTCTACAACGGGTTGGTTGTGGCAGCAATGCTAGCTCTTAGCCCGTTCACCTGTGACGAACTATACTAACAGAAGGCGCCTGCCAGTTCGCCCCGTAATCCCGAGCTTGAGAGGCGGAGCGCGGGGCTGGAAAAGTCACGGCGGTCGCCCGACGAAGCAAGTGAGTGCCCGTGTGGCAACCAACGCCGCGTCTACTGAGGAGGCTTACGATCGATCCGTCGGGAGCCTCCTGGTCTTTTAGAAGTGAGTTAGGAAACAGAGGGGAGACTTACCGGTTGTGAGGCCCGGTGCGCGTCTGTTCGGCCGTGATCGGTGCAGAGGGCAGGTGGACGGCCCGTAGCTGAGCAGAGAGAACTCCACCAGCGATCAGCGGAAGCTGGATATACGGTCAGGCTGATGACCAAGGGCATAGGCAGGAGGATAGAATCCGGCTTTGGTTGATCTGCGAAGCCAGATGAAGCGGAGAGGCCGGAGGGAATGGTGACCCCTGCCCCCGTTGTGTTCTGTTATACCGTGAGAATTGTCACCTGCTGTTGGGGCAAGGACGATCCTGCCATCCAAATTAGAACCTGGGGTCGGTCTTGGCCTGGTCCAACTGCGTGGTGAGTAATCATCTAGAAGCGAGGAGATAACAATGGAAGAGGAAGGCTCCTAGGTGGAAACGACTCTGAAGGAATTGGTGGCCTTGCCTGGTGCGCCCGGTGGCGAGGGAAACATATGCCACTACATCTAAGAACGTGTGAAAGACTATTCAATGAATCCTACGTCGACACCGTTGGGAACTTATTCGCAATCCGGCGAGGTCCAGCTAGCATGCCATCGGTCATGCTAGCTGCGAATATGGATGAAATCGGCCTCGAGGTAACCAGAATTGAAGAAAACGGTTTTCTGCGGTTTGCAAAGGTTGGTTTTCCTCAAGAATCCCTGCTTCCTGCACGAAAGGTGGTCGTGGGAAAGGCTGCGGGCGTAATTGGCGTCAAAGAGTTTCACGTGCAGACCGAGGAAGAGCTGAAAACGGTGAAGTCTGTGAGCGACCTCTTCATCAACGTCGGTGCACAGAGTCTTGTCGAGGTCAAGGGAATGGGGATCAAGGTTGGCACTCGCATCACCTTTCAGGGCGAGTACGCCGAACTAGGGATAGGCGGCACTGAAGGCAGCCGACGATAGAGCTGGATGTGTAATCTTCATGGA
>JAMDCE010000437.1 GCA_023489135.1 Chloroflexota bacterium | reverse complement strand
GTCAACACTTGAGAATGCCCCGAGCTGTAGAGCCAGAAAGCTGCGTCGTCTTTGCTGGTGTCTGCAGCCTGAAGCTCAGGCGAAGCCTTTTCGACAAGCTCTTCGAAACTGATTTGTCCAGGTTTAGCTTTGCCCACGACGATTATGTGCTCAAGATACTTCAGGCGGTCTCTCACGCTCTCGATCTGTTCGACTAGCGGCTCGCTGACGATGATAGCTTTGGCCCGACTATCGTTAAGCAGATACTCGTAGTCCTGAGCTTTAAGCAATGTATTAGTGGGGATGGGCACAGCGCCAGTCTTCATCGCACCAAAGAAGGAGGCGACGAACTCTGGGCAGTCGAAAAGGAGAAGCAAGACGCGATTCTCCACGCCGATGCCGAGGCTCTTGAGCGCGTTGCCTGTCTTGTTGACCAGCCTCAACACGTCGTTGTACGTCAACTGTTGATCTTCATAGTAGATCGCAACTTTGTTGCCCCTGCCTTTGGCGACGTTGGCGTCGACGAAAGCTGTGGCAGCGTTGAATTGGTCTGGGATTTCAATATTTGGGATTTCCATTTCGAACTCAGGCTTCACACGACCTCCTTCGGGGCATTCTCAAGTGTTGACGTTGCGTGTTGTGAGCATTCTATGAAGCTGGAGAATACCGCATCTGTTAAGTTGAGGACGATGGCAAGATTCAGAGAGGAGACGGCGAACACAGCTGATCATGATTTGCTATCCTGCAAGCCCGCCCATCTCTCAAACAGATTATGATCGATGTCGAACCTATCGAGGATCTTGCCGACGGTGTGGTTGATAATGTCGTCAATGGTCTTAGGTTTATGGTAAAAAGCAGGGACGGGAGGAAGAATCACGGCCCCCATTTGTGCGAGTTCTGCCATAAGTCTCAAATGCCCTGCGTGCAGCGGCGTTTCCCTCAACACTACCACCAATGGCCTGCCTTCCTTAAGCATCACGTCGCCGGCGCGCACAAGCAGGTTCGTGTTATAGCAGTTGGCCAGAGCTGACATAGTCTTGATACTGCAAGGAGCAATGACCATCCCGCTGGTTTTGAACGAGCCACTGGCGATGCTCGCGCCAATGTCGTTGACGTTGTGGACGTGCGTGGCAAGGCGCTCGACCGCCTCGACGCTCATATCCAGTTCGTGCTCGATAGTACGCCTGCCTGGATCGCTGATGACCAGGTGAGTCTCGATCTCCTTGTTCGTGCTGAGAACTTGAAGCAGTCTTACGCCATAGATGGCGCCGGTCGCGCCTGAAATTCCGACTACTAACCTCATCAAACTCCTACCAGTGTAGAAATCAACTCAGCGTCGCCGACGTGCCGATCCCGACAGCCGAATCTGCCAGGCAATACAATGATTTCATCGCTCGGCTAGCTGGTAAATCCGAGAGGAAATCAGATGACTCAAGACGTCATAAACTGCGATAGCAGACAGTATTCGTCCGACGTGAGATTAACACGAATTAACACGAAACAAAAAGTTAGTCAAGAAGTTGCACTGTTTGAAGCTCCGTTTCCTGGGTTTCCACTGCTTGTTCCTAGCTCAGATAACCCACCCAATTTGGAACAAGGTCTATTGACAAACTGCCAATATGGTATATTATCAATGCTAGTCAGGCACCCAATCTGGCACCCAGCCATCACTTTGAAATCGTCCGGCACCTCTCCATCGCTCAGTTTCCATTCCAGGCCGTTTGTATATCCTGCAAGCTAAGGGAACTGTGATCGGCGGCTGTCATTGAAACACTGCTCACGGAGTGACCGCCATAGAGACATGATCGACCACAATGAGTGACGAGGACGACGAGGTAACGAGTTGGTGGTAAAGGAGGTAGATCGAAGCGGCAACTGGGAAGTCATGAGGTCGGGCCTGGTAGGTCTTAGGGCCAGGCGGTCAACAAACTGAAATCACGTTGGATAAAGCGCTTGAGAAGAGCCATTAAGGTCATCATCAACTCGCGATGTGGAAAAGGAGGCGAGCTGTGCTCAAGAATCTAAGGCAAATCTTAACCGTGGTTCTCTGTATCGCTGTCAGTATCGTGGCCGTGGCCTGCAGTCAGGGCGGACAAAAGGCTGCAGAAGTTAAAGGGCAATCTGAAACCAAGTCAAGCCAGGAACAAGGAAAAGCAACTCCCAAGGCGCTTTCTCTAGGAACTTCCTCAGTTGGATCGACCTATTATGTTATCTCCGTTGGGATGGGGGAAATCATTTCCAAGAAGACGGGAATTGGTGTAACCGCAGAAGCTGTAGGTGGATCGGACGCCAATGTGCGAGGCTTAAAAGATAAGAAAATCGATCTGGCTATGCTGAATGCCAGCAGCGTGGAGAGTGCCTATAATGGAAAGGACCAGTTTGCCAAGGAAGGCCGCGTTCAGCTCCGAGCTCTGATGCAGGGCCAGGAGAGCCTGAGAAACGTTGTGGCCAGAAAGGATGCAGGCATCAAGACCATCGCCGACCTGAAGGGCAAGAAGTTCATTGCCAAACGACGGTCAGCAGTTGATGTGTGGCAAACGGCAGAGGCGTTATTGCGTGCATATGGCGTGCGTCCAGAAGACGTTACGATTCTGGAGACAACGGAAACCAATGAGGCCACTGAAGCACTGAAGCTGGGCACTGCGGACGCAGCCGTTATCCAGGGCGGTGTGCCCGCGAGCACTCTAACTGAACTGGCCCAATCTAAGGATATGACCTTCATTTCTATCCCGGATGATAAGCTGGAGGCAGCGTTAAAGCAGCTTGGGCCGGCCTTCCACAAGAGTAAGATTCCTGCCGGCACTTATAAAGGGCAGGATCAGGACGTTTACATCCCCGCTCTGTCCACAGTCATAGTCACTATGGCTGACTTCTCTGAGGACACTGCCTACCTGATCACGAAGACGCTGATGGAAAGCCAGGATGACCTGAAAGCGGTTCACAGCGCGGGCAAAGAGTGGAATCAGGGAAACACGCTGAAGGCACCACCCGTACCATTCCATCCAGGGGCTATCAAATACTTCAAGGAGAAGGGTATCTGGACCCCTGAGCTGGAAAAAATACAGAAGGGGCTGCTGGGGCGGCAATGACTTCGGGACGGGTGAGCCTGACTATCGTTCTTGAGACGGTGGCAGGCCTGTTGGCAGTGTTCAATCTGCTCGTCGCCAGCCAGGCCTTGACGCTGCTCAATTTCTTCATGCCCGCACCACAGCACAGGGCTGCGAATCTTCTCCTCGTACTAATTCTCGTGTTCTGTCTGCATTCCAGACACGGCGGGGAGCAGAAGAGATCTGTGCCCTGGTACGATTGGCTGATAATGGCTGTCGGGGTGGTGGGCGCAGGCTTCGTGGTGTTCAATTACGAAACCGTGATAAACTATAGTTCTTACGGCTACCTGGATACCACGGGCATCATCCTGGCCCTGATGCTGATGGTGGCCGTGCTCGAGGCCGTGCGGCGCTTTACCGGCTGGGTCTTGCCGTTAGTCATTGTAGCCTTCGTGCTCATGACCATTTTTCAGCAATACCTGCCAGGGCTCCTGAACGGCAAGGGCTATAGCCTGGATCGGTTGCTCTTCAGTGTTTATGCAAGTGGCAGTGGCATCTTCGGTGTCCCGCTGGGCGTGTCCAGCGCTATCCTGACAG
>JAMDCE010000098.1 GCA_023489135.1 Chloroflexota bacterium | reverse complement strand
CTAAAATGGCGGCAGTAGCGTCGATGACGCGCTGCATCACGCCCGTAAATCGATGCCGCGCCCCACTTGAGTGACGAGCAGACTAGAAAATCAACAGAGTCATGTTGCCCGCCGTTGCGGCGATTTGCTCGGCGGGCAACATGCCCGCCCTCCAAGTAAGGCTGGGGACTCGCCAATCACAGGAAATAAACAAATGCCTACATACCGTTTCCCTGAATCGCTCACAAGAGGAATTCCCGGAAGAGAGAAGGCCCTGGAGATTCTAACGGCGGCGCTGGTGGCTGCGGACCCGGTGGTGGCGGTCAAGCGTCACATGCGCCTGCAAGGAACAGCTCTCACCGTTGGAGAACGCCAGTACGACCTCAGGCAATACGACCGCATCTTGGTGGTAGGGGCCGGTAAGGCCGGTGCACCGATGTCGCTGGCCGTGGAGGAAGTTCTCGGCGACAGAATCTCGACCGGACTGGTCAACGTCAAGTACGGCTATACTCTTCCCACGGCCCGGATTACTCTGCATGAGGCCGGTCACCCGCTGCCCGACGAAAACGGCATACGGGGCACCCAGCGCATCGTAGATTTGCTCAAGTCATCCTCCGAGCGCGACTTGGTGATCAGCCTCATTTCGGGAGGCGGATCGGCCCTTCTGGTTTTGCCCCAGCCTGGGATAAGCCTGGCCGATATGAGCTTCGTGACTGACGACCTTCTCCGCTGCGGCGCCACCATCAACGAGATGAACGCAGTGCGAAAGCATCTTTCCCAGGTCAAAGGGGGTGGTGTCGCGGCCCTTGCTTACCCGGCCGAGATCGTTTCGTTAATGCTTTCCGATGTCATTAGCAACCCTTTGGACGTGATTGCCTCCGGCCCGACTGTGCCCGATAGTTCTACCTTCGCCGACGCCTGGCGAATTCTAGAGAAATGTGGTTTGGAAGACCGGATCCCGTGTTCGGTGCGCGACCACCTGCGATCTGGTCTGGAAGGTAAGATCCCGGAGACACCAAAAGCTGGCGATCCGATGTTTCAGAAGACTTACAACGTGGTCATTGCCAGCAACGACATTGCAGCCGCGGCTGCGAAAACCGAAGCTGAGAGGCTGGGATTCAACGCGTTACTCCTTACGACGCACCTGGAGGGAGAGGCCCGGGAAGTGGGCAAAGTCCTGGCCGCGGTCGCCAAAGAGATCGCGCGTTCGGGTAACCCAGTTCCCAAGCCGGCCTGCGTCGTCGCCGGTGGAGAGACCACGGTGACCGTGCGGGGAAAGGGCCTGGGGGGCCGAGATCAGGAGCTGGCCCTGGGAGCAGCCATTGGCATAGCGGGGCTGCCGGGAGTGATTATAGTCAGCGCCGCCACCGATGGAGGCGATGGCCCTACGGATGCAGCCGGCGCACTCGTCGATGGAACCACCGTGCCGCGCGCGGGGGAGTTAGGGCTTGACCCGGTCGATTTCCTGGATCGCAGCGACAGCTACAATCTCTTCAAGGCGCTGGACGATCTGATCATTACCGGCCCGACCAACACCAACGTCAACGACCTGTTTCTTGTTCTAGTGTCTTCTTGAGAGCTCGGCGCGAGCATCAGAGGCAGTCCCGGAAGTTCAGCGCGGTTAGACGGCGAAGCACCCTACTACGCTCGGCCGCCCCGGCTGATCTCCGGCTCGACGTCCTTCCTTGAGGTGGGGCGGTAAAGGCCCTTCAAGTATATATACTCCTCAACGCTCTCCGGCAACTGATACTTGATCGGCAGGCCAACGGCGATTCGCCGCCTCAGGTCGGCAGCCGCGATGGCTAGTTCCGGTGTGGCTACGAACTGAACTCGCTCCATGATGTTGGGGAGAGCTGGTTCCAGTTGCCGTGGGTCAAAGGAATAACCAGGTCGAGGCACTGCCACCAGATGGGCCAGACGCAGCAGCCGTCGGGGTTCTTTCCAGGCTAGAAGTCCGGCCAGCTCGTCGACGCCCAAGATAAAAAACAACTCCGTCGCCGCGTTACGCTCGGCTTTGATCAGCTCCAGCAAGTCCACGGTGTACGATGGACCGGGCCTGTCGATATCCAGCCGAGAAACGCTGAAGTACGGATTCGATGAGGTGGCCAGCCGGGTCATCATTAGTCTATCCTCGGCCGGAGACCTGGGCCGACCTCGCTTATGGGGAGGCTGGCCCGCCGGGGCGAAGAGCACCTCGCTCAAGCTCAGTCGCACCCTCACCTCCTCGGCAATGACCAGGTGGCCGTAGTGGATCGGATCAAAGGTTCCGCCAAAGACACCCAGCCTTGTCACTGATTCATCGAGCAAAGCACTTTCTCCTGATTATCCTCGGGATGCTACCGAAAGGCCCCGGAAATAGAGAGCGGGCAGTTTCGCCGATCCATCCACCCAAACGCTCTCTGCACCGATGGCTATCAGGTCTTTAAGAGCAGAGAATATGTTGCCGGAGAGCACGGTATCCTTCACCCGGCCAACAATTCGCCCATTCTCTATCTTATAGCCCAGGTGGATGTTGCCCGAAAATTCGCCCGCCAGCACATTACCGGCCCAGGCACCCATCATCTGATCGACGATAATTCCCTCTTTGACATCGGTCACCATATCGTCGTATTTCATCTCTCCCTCACCGAAAACGAAAGCCGTTGGAGCGGGACTGGGCAGGCTTCCCAGCCCCCGAAAGCCATTGCCGGTGCTTTCACGGCCGGCCAGGCCGGCGGTTTGAAGGTCGTAGAAGAAGTTGCGAACGACGCCCTCTTCCACGAGGGCCGTTCGCCTGACGGCCACGCCTTCATCATCAAAGGGGCGGCTACTCGGCCGGAGGTCGATAGTCCCGTCATCGAAGATGGATAGGCGGTTATCAAACGTCTCCTGACTCAGTTTGCCGCTAAGAGGCGAAGCCCCCTCCAGCACTAGTTTGCCATTGAAGGCCATCGTAAGGGATTGCAGGAGAACCCCCGCCGCGCCCTTAGGGGTGAGAATCACTGGCATCGTCTTAGTGACCGGCGAGACCAGGTTTTTGGCGAGCTCCACTTTTTCTGTCAGCCTGTCGGCCAGAGCAAGATGGTCGACAGCTAATGCGCTGGCGGAGTCGCTCTCGTAGACATCCAGCATGTCTGTACCGCGCACCAGGTTTCCGGCCAGACCTACGCCGAAATCGGTCTTTTTGAGCTTGGCATGACCGCCCCGCGTGTTGTTGATCTCAATGGTGCCGATGTTCTTAGTGACGCCGACGTCGCAGAGTATTTGCGGATCGTAGGCGCGGACACGGTCGATTACCTCCTGGCCGATTTCCACCATGCGCTCCACTCTAAGTTTCGCCACGCTCTGGTCGTAGACCCGCACCTTGGGGTACCGGCTGCGCGTGGGGAAATCAAATTTGGCCAAGGCACCGAACTGGGCCATCTCGACGGCCATTTCCACGAGGGAGGAAAGCTGAGACATGTCGGTGGTGCTGGCCAGACCCACGCGCCCATCTTTGATAATCCGCAGCGCCACCCCGCTGGTTTGTTTGGTCTCCATGATCTTGAGACGATTGGCCTCGAAGGTTACCGGAGTCTCCTCACTGGTGACTCTGTAGACTTCAGCCTCATCAACTCTTTTCTTGGCTAACTCCAGGATCTCTTCCATCGCAATTCTCCGAAGCCGT
>JAMDCE010000594.1 GCA_023489135.1 Chloroflexota bacterium | reverse complement strand
GGGCTAGGACGACGCAGGGCATCCAGTGGGTTGACCACGAATAGTTGAGCCGTTACTAACGGAGGTGACAATGGCTGTTCGAGCAGAGGAAATCAGTCAGCTAATAAAAGATCAGATAAAGAGCTTTGGCGAACCAATAACTGCCGTGGATGTCGGCACGGTTATCGAAGTCCATGACAATGTGGCCCGTGTATATGGTTTGGCAGGGGCTATGTCGAACGAGCTCGTCGAGTTCTCGAATGGTATCATGGGCCTGGCGCTAAACCTGGAAGAAGAGACCGTTGGCGTGGTGCTGCTGGGCCCCGATAACAAGGTCAAGGAAGGCGACCAGGTGCGCACCACCAAGCGCATCGCTGAGGTGCCGGTCGGAGAGGCTCTGCTGGGACGAGTAGTGAACGCTCTTGGTCAACCCATCGATGGCAAGGGGCCGATTTCGACCGATAACGTCCGGCCGATTGAGCGCGTGGCGCCGAACGTGGTGATGCGGCAACCGGTGAACACGCCGGTGCAGACGGGTCTGAAGGCCATAGATTCCATGATCCCCATCGGACGGGGACAGCGAGAGCTCATCATCGGCGACCGCCAGACCGGGAAGACCGCCATCGCCATCGATACGATTATCAACCAGAAGGGTACCGGCGTAAAGTGCATTTACGTCGCGGTTGGGCAGAAATCGTCTAAGGTGGCCCAGGTGGTTGCCAAGCTCGAAGAGCACGGCGCTATGGATCACACGATCGTCGTCTCGGCCTCCGCCGACGAGCCCGCGGCCCTTCAGTATTTGGCTCCCTACTCCGGTTGTGCTATGGGCGAGGAGTTCATGGAGGCGGGTGGCGACGCCCTGATCATCTATGACGACCTGTCGAAACACGCCTGGGCGTATCGCCAGATATCTTTGCTCCTGAGACGCCCTCCGGGACGAGAGGCGTACCCGGGCGACGTTTTCTATCTGCACTCTCGCCTATTGGAGCGTGCTGCCAGGCTGAGCGATGACAGAGGCGGAGGGAGCTTGACCGCGCTGCCGGTGATCGAAACCCTGGCCAATGACGTTTCGGCCTATATTCCGACCAACGTCATTTCGATCACCGACGGGCAGATCTATCTTGAGTCAGACCTGTTCTACGCCGGCATCCGCCCGGCCGTAAACGTTGGCCTCTCCGTATCACGCGTTGGCGGCGCGGCGCAAACGAAGGCAATGAAGCAAGTGGCAGCCAAGATTCGAATTGACCTGGCGCAGTATCGCGAGCTAGCGGCTTTTGCCCAGTTTGGTAGTGATCTTGACAAGGCCACCAAAGCCCAGCTGGACCGCGGTGCGCGCACCCAGGAGGTTCTGAAGCAGCCGCAATACGTGCCAATGTCGCTCGATCAACAGGTTATCGTCCTGTTTGCCGTCACCAGCGGCTACACCGATGACGTGCCGGTGGAGAAGATCCAGAGCTTTGGGCCTGCGCTGCTGCGCTATATGGACGCGGCGCATCCGGAAGTGGGTGCGTCCATCGTTCAAGAGAAGCGGATAACCGACGAGGTGGCTGATAAGCTGGCCAAGGCCATCAACGAGTTCAAACAGAGCATGCCGTACTGACGTCGTCGGGAGGGAAACTTGCCAGTAAACACTCGTCAAATACGACGCCGCATTCGCAGCGTTAAGAACACGTCACAGATTACCAAGGCGATGGAGATGGTAGCTGCGTCCAAAATGAGGCGGGCGCAGCAGATGGTCTTGGCCTCCCGACCCTATTCCAGCAAGATGCGCGAGTTGCTGAGTGACCTGGCCGGCGCCCTGAGCATCTCAGAGGCGCTCCACCCGCTTCTTGAAAAGAGGGAGGTTCGGCAAATTGGGGTGCTGCTATTGACGGCCGATCGTGGGCTTTGCGGCAGTCTGAACAGCAATGTCATCCGACACGCGGCGGGGTTCGTGCTCGACCAAAAGGTGCCGGTGAAGCTGGTTACCGTTGGTCGAAAGGGACGCGACTGGATGGTGCGGCGAGGACAGAACGTGGCGGCTGAGTTCGTTCAGCTTTCTGACAAGCCCGCTCTGTCTGATACCACTTCGATTTCGCACGTTCTGATCGATGAATATCTGCGAGGCGAAGTTGACGAAGTGTACGCCGTTTTCACCCGGTTCGTTTCGACGCTGGTGCAACGTCCGGTCATCGAGCGATTATTGCCGATTGAGCCGGCGGCTGAGGTTACAGGACCCAACGTGGAGTACATCTACGAGCCGGGGGCGGCCGCCGTTCTGGAGAAGCTTATGCCTCGCTTTGTCGAGGTACAGGTTTATCAGTCCATTTTGGAATCAAAGGCCAGCGAGCAAAGCGCGCGCATGGTGGCAATGCGCAACGCCACCGAGAATGCCAAAGAGATCATCGGCGATCTCACGTTAAGCTACAACCGTGCTCGACAGGCATCTATTACTACCGAGATAACGGAGATCGCGGCGGGAGCCGAGGCCCTGGCGTAGCGGGAACAAACTATTCGACGTGCGGAACGATCCGTCGTCGTGATAGAATTCTCAGGAGGAATTGATGGCAACAGGCAAAGTAGTGCAGGTGATTGGGGCAGTCGTTGACGTGGAGTTCCCGCCCAACCAACTGCCCGCTCTCTATAACGCGCTGGAAATAGGTCAAAGCGACGGCTCGAAGTTGGTTCTAGAGGTGGAGCAGCATCTGGGAAACAACTGGGTGCGCTGCCTGGCGATGGCTACCACCGACGGCCTGGCTCGTGGAGTCGAAGTCTTGGACACCGGCTCCCCTATTTCAGTCCCCGTTGGCCACCCTACCCTGGGTCGACTATTCAACGTCTTGGGGGAGCCTCTGGACAACCTTGGGGTTGTGGAAACAGACAAGCGCTATCCTATCATAAGGCCAGCCCCCGCCTTCGACGAGCAGCAGACGCAGGCTCAGGTGTTTGAGACAGGCATAAAGGTTATCGACCTCATAGCTACGGTGACCAAGGGTGGAAAGGTCGGCATGTACGGTGGCGCCGGCGTAGGCAAGACCGTTATCATTCAGGAGCTCATCCGAAACATTGCCGCAGAACATGGAGGCTTTAGCGTGTTCGCGGGGGTCGGCGAGCGGTCGCGCGAGGGTAATGATCTCTGGCGTGAAATGAAGGAGTCAGGCGTAATCGATAAGACGGTTCTGGTGTTCGGCCAAATGAACGAGCCGCCAGGAGTTCGCCTGCGGATTGCTCTGACGGGACTGGCGATGGCCGAGTATTTCCGTGAAGAAGAGAACAAAGACCTCCTTCTGTTCATCGACAACATCTTCCGGTTTACTCTGGCCGGCTCCGAGGTGTCTGCGCTCCTCGGCCGCATGCCGTCAGCAGTCGGCTACCAGCCTACCCTGGCCACGGAAATGGGCGCTCTTCAGGAAAGAATCACGTCTACTAAGAATGGATCGGTGACCTCGTTCCAGGCGGTTTACGTACCGGCCGACGACTACACCGACCCGGCTATTGCGACGACGTTTGGCCACCTCGACGCTATCGTGGCGTTGGAGCGGTCAATTGCAGAGCTTGGCCTATATCCTGCAGTAGATCCATTGGCATCGAGTTCCAGGATCCTCGATCCGCAGATCGTGGGCCAGGAACACTACGACGTGGCACGAGGGGTACAGAAGGTGCTCCAGCGA
>JAMDCE010000164.1 GCA_023489135.1 Chloroflexota bacterium | reverse complement strand
ATGTGGACCGCTGGCGATGCCCTTCGTACTCATCACGATATCGCCCCTGGGACGAATGTGTGAAAACGAAAACCCTGTGCCACCTCCGGTCTGTTGAATCAAGGCCGCATTCTTCAGCGCATCAAATATGCTCTCAAGAGAGTCTTCAACAGGCAAAACGAAACACGCCGAAAGCTGCTGTATGGGCGTGCCGGCGTTCATTAACGTAGGTGTGTTCGGCAGGAATTCCAGGTTAGCCATCACCTGATAGAATTCCTCTTCTATTCTCGCTATATTTGCTCTCGGGTTATACATTGCATCAACCGCGGCGATGTTTCTGGCCACACGTCGGAACAGCTGTTCTGGCGACTCGATCACCTCCCGCTTCTCATTCTTCTGCAGATACCTTTTCTCAAGAATGTATTTGGCATTAGCCGATAGCTTAAGCGCGGTGGTAACCATCATTCAAAACCCTCCTGGATTCACCCTCATCACACGAGACTCCGCAGTTAGTTCACGGCAAGAACTTTGCCAGGCTTTGCCTGGTGTGACCCGCACGATCGAGAAGTAGGACCTCTGGATGGCTGTCTGGGAAGATTTTCCTATCATGAAGCGCAGGTAGTTGTAAAACTAGCTCGTTTGGTCTATTATAGTGACAGCTGCGGCACAATAAATGACTGAAGGAGGGCGGTAATGTCGGAAGGTGCTGGACAATCGGGCGGAATGACCGGGCAGAAAACCACAAGTGGCATGGCACCCAACGTCGGTGGGGCGCTAAGCTACGTGCTAGGGATCATTACTGGTATTCTTTTCTTCGTGCTTGAGAAGGAGGACGGTTTCATTCGGTTCCACGCTATGCAGTCGATCCTCTTCAACGTCGCCTGGATTGTACTGTGGATCGTGCTGACAATCGTAATGACAATTCTGGGATTCGTCCCCTTCCTGGGAATCGTCGTCGCAATCCTAGGGTTCGTTATCTGGCTCGTCGTCTTCTTGGGCGGTTTCGTCCTCTGGCTGTTCCTTATCATCAAGGCATACCAGGGCGAGAAGTTCAAGCTGCCATATATTGGCGATATGGCTGAGAACTACGCTGGCGGGAGCAAGTAGGCCAACCTTCAGAACGCGTTGCATTTGCGTCTGTCGCAGCTAAGAGGCGCAAACAAGATGCATCGCGTCACTTGCAGCTCAGTCGGTGAAGAAACTGGCGTGCCGCGAATCGATTGCGCAGCAACAAGCAGGGAGCGTGAAGTTGATTCAAGAAGATGCCGTCCGTCGGCAAGATGGACGGCATCAACTTTTCTCAATTCGTCCTGCCTGACGCCAGCGACTGCACCAGGTACTCGTATCGCGCCGCTTCCGACGTTGCCGGCGCGGCAGCGGCGACGATCAAAACGACCTTTCCTGAACCATCGCCGTGTACGATAAGCTGTCCTCGGCGATTGTCGTCCAACGACATCGTCTCGATCGAAGGTTGTGGTCCCGACTTCACTATCTGGACAAAATAGCGCTGTGGCACCAGATTGCTCGACAAGATAAAGCCATCGGCAACCCTGTTCTCTTCTGGCTCGGCGTCGTAGTTGTAGTTCAGCTCGGGAATGTTTATGTCGTCGACCGCAAAGCCAGGACCACTGTAGGCATCGTCGGTGACGTATTCGAAGCGAATCAGCACCTTTTGCCGCGCATAGGGTGACAGGTCGATGCGCTCGTCAATCCACTGTGGCCTTTGGCCTCCCCCACTCTTACCTGTATAGCCAGCGCCAAGGTTGTTGCCGTTGGGATTGCTCTCGGTTGAGTACCATCCTCGAAGCATCGACCACGTCGCCCCCCCATCCGTTGAAATCTCGACGTAGGCGTAGTCGTAATCTCTTTCTACATCGTACCAGGCTGAGAAGACTAGCGTCGCCTTGTCCGACCCCGTCAAGTCGAACTCGCGAGTGAGCGTCGTATCTATGCCATCGCCGCGATTGCTCCACCACTGGCGTTCGCCGCTGCGCGCATCGTTAGCCAGGAGCTTCACGGTCGTCGTCCCTGTGAAAGCAATTGCATAGTCACCTCTTAACTCTCCCAGGTCCAGATAGTCAGCTGCGTGCTGATTAACCGCCGCACTGGCACGAGATGGGAGCTCTCCAATGCTCTTCGCCTTTACGTGAACGTCGATGTCTTTGTAGCCATAGCGCCCACTGTCGAACTGCGAATCGTCGAGATAATTAGCGACCACCCAGTCCCTGAAGACGTCGTCAAAGGTTACAGCAAAGCCCTCTCTTTCCAGATATCGTTCGATGCCGTTGATGCCGTGGGCTTTCTCCGCCACGAGGTCCTTCAGCCGCTGATAGCCCCCATAGTGCTCGGCTAGATAACTGAGGAAAAGATAGGCAGCGCCGTAATGCGGCAACGCAGCGGAAGAATCAGAAGCCCAGACGTTCAGCTGGGTATCAGGATTGGCAATGAAATAACTCTCCGAGCCTGTTGGCGTGAACCCGGCTAGCTTCACCGCCAGCTCTGAGAGGCCCTCGTTGACCCACGTGTCCTCACCTCGGTCCTGATTCCAGTGGATCATGTGCTGAAACTCGTGGGCAAGGATCGAATAGTACCGCTTCGACCCCACCGTCGTGAGCCGCATGTTGACGTAGATCATTGCTCGCTCGTTGCTATAAGGATTGACAGAACTGGGATACTCGTCGGCGCTGCTGAAATACCCGGGAGAACCAGGCAGATTAGCGTTGAGGATAGTTATGTGCGAATCGCCGTCCACTCCACGATCGGCTTCGCCGCCGAAGTAGCCGCGAACCGCCGGGTATATCTCCCTTTCGAAAGTTTCGCCCGCCTCTTGCAGCCGCTCCACGGGAAGTTCCTGGCCATCTTCCACGTAAAAGTAAGCGTGAGAAGTCTTCAGTTGCAGCGTAGCCGTAATGGGGAAATATGTCTTTTTTTGCTGATCGCCAACCCAAAAAGTGCTGGCCTGGCCGACGCTGTACTCCAGCGGCTTGCCGTTTCCAGCCAGTCTGGATGGCCGGCCCGAGTCAGTACGCAAGCGTGCCGCCAGGCTAGCCAGATCACGGACTGGAGGAGACTGCTTCAATTTGGCTTCGAGGCTTTGCACCTCGGAAACTGCCTCCGCCCGTGACGGAGTCTTCGTCGCCTGTGGCTGAGGTTGTGTCTGCTTGGTAGTACGATCGAGGAGCGCATCAGGTGTTTTCGGAAGGGTTAGGCAGCCTGACAAGAATAGCAAACAAATGACGGCTGCAAGAAGACGGCTCACCGTTTTCACGATCTTCCTTTCAGGCCGAGCGCGGCAGAAGCCGCAAGACGCCCCGGATGAGCGACGAGAGCCTTGGGACCACCAGCCGACCTTGAGCGAGGACGTCGTGATGCCCTACCTCTGTATGATCCGCTCCTGTTGCCAGATTGGTAATGCAACTGATGCCAAGGACACGCATCCCGCAATGTCTGGCCACCACGACCTCGGGCGCTGTGGACATACCCACGGCGTCGGCGCCGATAGCTCTCAGGAGGCGCAACTCCGACGGCGTCTCATAGCTCGGACCGCACACCATCGCGTAAGTGCCTTTTCGGAGATCGACACCTGACTGCCCGGCCGCGGCAGAGGCAAATTCCAGCAGATCAGGATCGTACGCGCGCCCCATGCTCACGAAGGGCATTCCAT